>SLQH01000379.1 GCA_007131555.1 Planctomycetota bacterium
CGCCTACGTCGAGGTGCTCCATCCCGCCGAAGTCACGGGCGACTTCAACGACGGATCGGTCTCCATCCGCCTCTCCTACGGCAACGTGGCCTTCGTCTTGACCGGCGACGCCGAGGTGGCTTCGGAGCTGGCGATGATCGAGCGGGTGAATATGGACAGCCCGCACCACCCCCTCAACCAGTTCGAAGCGATGCCGCAGGAGGACAAACGGGGCCACCAGGTACACCCCTCCCAGCACGAAGATCACCGCAGTCAACAGACCCGGACTCCAGCGCCGTGCGGTCATGGGCTGGACTCGGTGAAAAGACGGGCGCTGCGAACTCGATGCTCATCGGGGCTCATCTCGACGACCTGCAAGGCGGCATCAAGCCCATAGGCCACAGCGGGATGGCTGCGTTCGGCCTGGGCTTGACCCCAGGGTTCTGCCGGGGCCACAAGCGGATGGGGCCGGGCCGCAGCCATGACCAGGGCATCATCGGGATCTGATGCCTGCGGTGGTCGATACCGATATTGACCGACCTGGGGAGCGATCACGTCGTCCAGCCCCAGACTCGGAACATGGTCGTGGTCGACTGTGAAGCGGCGCAGGGCCAGCCAGCTGTCGGGCCAACTGCCATCATGCTGGTGTCGGTAGGCCTCCAGAGCCTGGGCATGTCGTTCCAGCAGGGCCCGACTGCGTTGCCGGCTGGCCGCCGGATCGGGTGGTGACCCCGAGTCCAGGTCCATGCCATACCACAGCACGCCACCTCCCACCAACAGGACAGCCAGGATTCCAGCGGTCACCAGACGTGACATGCCTACTCCCTCAACGCCGGACAGGTGGAGTCACACGACCACGCTCATCATCAAGCGGACAGTCACCGTCCACGGCATCCACTGACCACACATCACCACGCAACTGCGCGCGCCAGCCCTGCTGGATCGATGACAGGGGCGGATAGGCACCATGGTCAAGCATGCAGCGGTGATGGACCCCGCTCCACAGGTCAACTGCTGTACGCCAGCCATTACGGCACAAGGACAGATTGCGGGTCAGGCCGGTGGCAAACAACTGTCGACGCAAGATGGCCGCCCCCTCCGGGTCCAGGGCGGTCTGGCTCCAGGGTTTGTCGATCGGCCGCTCACACAGACACCAACGCAGCAGGGCGTCAACCAGGGCATCGTCAACACCGCCCCAGTAGGCGACTTCATTGTCGATCACCTGTACCCAGGGCCGGCGGGCGCTCTCTGCCCAGGACTCAATGCTGCGGTCAACAGGTGGTTCACCATCAGCCGGCACGGCATGGACAAAGGTCAAGGAACCACTGATCATGCCCTCTGTGTAGGCCACCCGCCGCTCAACGAAGAACTCGGCCAAGGCCACCCAGGTCGGCACCTCAGGACGCAGGCCCTCAAGGTGTGGGGCCGGACCGCTGCTGACGACCCAGCCGGTAAACAGGCCATGAGCCTCGGCAAAGCGCAGCGCAGTATGCACGCTCATATGGGACAGACCGACCACCGGCACCCCACAACGACGATGGGCGGGATAACCGATCATGGACATCGACCAATCAAGCAGGGCCACAGCACCTCCGTATCAGGACATACCGACCTCAGCCGGCACCGGCGTCAGCACGATCGCATCCTATGCCCTGCCAACGCTCACCCAAGAGCCTTTCAACGCCTCTACGTCAATCCTCGGTGAAACATTTCCGAGTGCCGCCGCAATGCGGACAGTCATCTTCATCACCATCGCGGAGGAAATGGCCGCAGCGCGGACAGCGACGACCACACATCAACACCGGAGCCAGGAACAGGACACCGATCAAGGCCGGCACGATCCACATCGGATTGCCGGTCACAGCAGCAATGATGCAGACGACCAGAAAACCCGCGCCAACCAGCAACGAAGCCATGATTCCTCCCCATTCCAGGGTGTGATCATAAACAGCGCGGCGGGCGATACCAGTCCGACAGTCAGCTGAGCAGGCTCCCAGCTGAATCTTTGGGGTCACGCTGCGAAAGCACATGAAACACCCCAGGTGTTGTCGGGGCACGATACTCCACTCGGAGTACCGGGCCTTGGCCCGTGTACATTGGCGGGCGGAGATTCTTGAGATGGATATAGGCCAGGGCGGCGGCACCAGCGTTGCAATGCGCCTGCGTTCATCATCGCCGTGAATGATTATGAGTCGCGGGATCTACAGGCCGTATGACGGTCATCATCGCGACGTCCTGGCTGGTACGCGACGAAAGCATGGCAGCCGCGCGTCGGCACGCGGGCCAAGGCCCGGTGCTCCGTGGTGGGTTTGAGGCAGACAATGGTTTGGGATGGAGCTGAAGGTTGGTGGCCGGATGCCGTGGGTGATTGTTGGTGGAATCTGGTGTTTGGTAGTGGAACGGCGGGCTGAAGCCCACCATCCGTGCCGGCTAAAGCCGGCGCTACTACTTGGCCCGTGTACATTGGCGGGCTGAAATTCTTGAGACGGACATAGGCCAGGGCGGCGGCACCATGTAGCAATATGCTTGCGTTCATCATCGCCGTGAATGATCACGAGTCGCGGAATCCACAGGCCGTATGACGCTCATCATGGCGACGTCCTGGTTGGTATTGAGCGAAAGCATGGCAGTCGCGCGTCGGCACGCGGGCCAAGGCCCGGTGCTCCGTGGTGGTTTTGTGATGAGAAATGGTTATTGGCGAGTCCGGAGCCGAAAAGGCCAAGCCAGGCGACGTGTCAGTCTATCCCTTACAGGCTCCTAGTCCCCCGTCCGCAAATAGCGATAATAGGTCTGAAGACTCAGGGTGACGTAGGCGGTGGAGACCAGGCGGCCGACGTTATGGCCGTGAAAGGCTGTGCCCTCATGGTCCCAGCTACCGTCAAGACAGGGAGGATCCTTTCGCTGGGCGGCCACCAGGGTGTCACGCATGGCAGCATTCCATGCTTGCCATCGCTCACCGCCCAGCTGGAACATGGCCAAGGTGGCATGATGCAGATAGTATGTATTGCAGGGATACGACTCGGTCAGATTTTCCTGCATGACATGGTTGGCCATGGTCTGCATCATGACATCCTGGTGATCGACCCCCAGCAGGCAACCAGCCAGCAACCCGATAGAGGACCGGTTGGTACGTCTGACAGAACCCGCTTGCGTGCCGTTCCAGGTATACGGAAAGCCGCTGGAATCAGCCACCGCCAGGACCGCATGGTTGGGGTTGGCCGCCTGCCAGGCCAGGCGCAGATAACGCTCGGCGCCCTCCAGGGCGTCACCTGTATCCAAACCAGCAAGATAGGCACTGCGCAAGGCCAGGATCACCCAGATGCTGACCGAGGCATCGTTGCGGCTCGGGTTGGGCCTCATGTAATCCCATCCCAAGCCCCGGCCCTGAGCATCACGGGCCTGACGAGCGATCAGCACGTCGATGGTCTTCTGGGCTGGTTCCCGCAAGGCCGAGTCACCGCTGAGGCCAAAAGCCTCGGCCAAGGCATGGGCTACGATCGCCTGCTCGTAATTGCGGCCGTAGACATACTCACCGTCATGGGCCTCGATCAGCCAGTCAATACCTCTGCTCACCATCTGTCGCCAGCGACTCATCGTCCTATGGTCATAGCCAGCGCCCAGATAACAGAGCAGGGCATAGGCGCTGACCGCACGATCACCGGCGGCACCAGTATGGACGGTACCGGGCTCCGCCTTGGGGCCCTCTTCAGAACAGTTCATCGGAAAGCCAGTCACCGACCATTGGCCGTTGGGCGACTGATGGATGGCGAACCAGCGCAGCGCCGCCTCAACAGCAGACTCTGACGCCCGACTGCCGCCATAACGCCCTATGGCCCGCCGTCGTCCAGCACCACTACGGTTACCGAACCGGCCGGTAGTGGCGACAAAGACAGGTGATGCAGATGCATCGTCTGCCGTCTTCTCAGGCGGCTCTACAGGTAAGTCCACAGGTTCTTGTTCCTCGGCCCAAACGATGTGAACCAGCAGGAACAGGACTGTCAAACGCATGAACACGGGACGGTACAGCATGAAAGCGCTCCCTGATGGATGTGGTTCATTGAATCTAGGTCCAGCTGGTCGCAGTACAAGCGTCAGCAGCGTTACAGGACGGCACATGGCCCGTGATGCCGAGCGCGACCATGGTCCACAGATTCCGCATGCGCCCGTGCAAGACCGCTCTGGCCCCAACGCTCCCAGAGGCCATCTTGCACCAGCCAGGGACGGCCCAGGATGAGGGCGACATGCCGACCGACCGTCCTTTCGACCTGCCCTCTGGCGTCGCCCATCTGCCTGGGCGGATCTATCGCCCCGATGTCCTGCCGCCCCAGGCCCTTGATCTGTTCTGGCACCCCCAGGCGACCGCCCCCTGTCCCCTGGTGATCTGGATCCACGGTGGGGGCTGGCAGGCCGGTTCGCGCCTCGATCCCCATCCAGCCCTGTTTATGTTGGAGCACGGCTTCGCCGTGGCCAGCATCGATTACCGGCTCAGCCATCAGGCCTTGTTCCCGGCCCAGATCGAGGATTGTAAGGCGGCCGTGCGCTGGCTGCGGACCATGGCCCCACGCTACCGCCTTGATGACAAGCGTTTCGGGGTCTGGGGAGCCAGTGCCGGGGGGCATCTGGCGGCCCTGCTGGGGACCGCTGGGAGCCATACCGCCTGGGACCGCCAGGGCCCCTGCCGCCATCAGAGCAGTCGGGTCCAGGCAGTCTGCGACTGGTTCGGACCGGTCGACCTGTTGCGCATGAACCAGCCTCCGGGCACCATCGATCACCTGTCTGCCAACGCCCCTGAAGGCCGTCTGGTGGGGGGGCCGGTGGCTACCAGGCCGCGACTGGTGGCCCAGGCCGATCCACGACGTCACATCGACCAACGTTGTGCCCCCTTTCTCATCATACATGGCGAGCGTGACCAGACGGTGGTACCACAGCAGTCCCGGCTGCTGACCCAGGCCCTCAAGCAGGCCGAGGTGCCGGTCACCGCCACCTTCGTGCCGGATGCCGGCCATGGTTTCGATGACCGCCCGGAACTGCTCGACCAGGTCCTGACCTTTTTCGATCGCAGCCTCAAGCGCCGCCCCCAGCCCAGCCCACCCCGCTGGCATGATCCGCGACCGGTCGCCAATGACCCCTTGCGTTGGCTGAGCATGCCCTGCGAGCGCATCGGCGGCAGCTATACCGTGGCCACCTGGACCCCAGCCCAGGCTGGG
Organism: Planctomycetota bacterium; assembly: GCA_007131555.1. Taxonomy (GTDB): domain Bacteria; phylum Planctomycetota; class UBA11346; order UBA11346; family UBA11346; genus SLQH01. The sequence continues at coordinate 5,187 of SLQH01000379.1, forward strand.
GACCAAGCCCTGCCCCTGCTGCTGTATCTGCACGGCATGGGCTCGCATCCAGCCAATCTACGGGTCCTGATCACGCGTCTGGCCCCCGCTATAGCGAGCGGACACGTGCCGCCGTGTACGGTGGCCTGTCCGATCGGCCTGCGCGACAGCCTGTACTGCGACAGCGCCGATGGTCAGCGACCGGTGGCTTCAATCATCATCGACGACCTGCTGCCCTGGTTGCACCAGCAGCTGCCGCTCGATCCCGACCCCCGCCGCCGGGTGATCGCGGGATTCTCCATGGGCGGCTTCGGGGCCCTGCGCCTGGGGCTGTCGGCACCCCGGTCCTGGGGCGGCATCTGGGCCCTGGGCGCGGCCCTGCACAGCCCCCAGTACCTGCGGGATCATCGTCAGGAGCAGTTTGCCAGCGTCCACGGCAATGATCTGGGCCATGCCAGCACCGCCTCGCCCTGGACCCTGGCCCGGCAGGGCAGCCCTGAAGACCTCCCGCCGATCGCCCTGGGCTGCGGCGAGCGCGACGAACTGCTGGTCAAGAACCTGCTGTTCGCCCAACTGCTGAGCGAACGCGGAGCATGCGTGACCATGTCGACCATCGAGGATGCCGAACACGACAGCGCCCAGTTGTTCGACGGCGCCAGCGAGCAATGGCAGGCCTGGCTGCGTGAACGCTGGGCCCGGTAAGCCGTATGCCCTGTCAGCCGTCCATCTCTTGGGAGATCTGAATCCTTCATGTTCCTGTCGCCCCACATGCATCCCTGCCCAGACATCATCACCGGACCATGGTCACTGCGACCTGTGGTCCTGATCTTGATGACGCTGGCCCTGGCCCACACAGTCCCAGCGACCGAAACGGTGCGTCTGCGCTCACCACTGACCACCGTGGCCCCAGGTCCTCGGATCAATGGTGCGATTGACCAGTTGAGCGCCCATATCAGCGTTCCGGCCGGCGCTCCCGAGGATCTTGGCGTCGGGGCCTACCTCATCGATCGCCATGGCGTCCGTTTCCAGGTCATCCATGACGGCGTCCTGACTGGCGGCGAGCATCGCCTCCATTTCGACCTCTCGCCGCAGGCCCGCTTGCGCGGTGCCGATCACGCTGGCGGCTGGGACGCCTTCATAGCCACCCGCAGCCACCAGGCCGGTCTATTCTTCTGGTCCGCCACCACGTCAAACGCCTCAATCACCATCCACGCGATTGAGGCCCATGGCCCAGAAGAGGCGTCCGCCGATCCCCGTATCCTGGACCTCGTCCTGCCCTCAGCCGATGCCGACGGCCACCATGCGGCCACCGGCGAACGCTGGATCATGACCTGTCGCCCAGCACCGATGCCAGCCAACCCCTTCGATCCCGATGCTCTGCTGCTGCGTCTTGATCTGGTCCATGATGATGGTCAGACCATCCGCATCGAGGGCTTCTATCGCCGCCCCTACACCCTCCATGATGGCGGAGATCGTGAGATCGCCCAGGCGGCGGGCGATGGTCATTACGAGATCCGCTGGCGCCCCCGCCGCCCCGGACGCTGGCGAGCCACCCTGCACAGCCTGCGCCGTGACCACCCGCCCCAGGCCCACCCCCTGCCCGACATCATGGTCGGCGGTGAACCCTGGGACGGCTACGTCCACATCGCCGAGGACAGCCGCTTCTTCGTCATCGGCCAGGGCGATGACCAACGTTTCTTCTGGCCTCTGGGTCTCAACATCCGTTCGGTCAATGACGTACGCGGCAGTGAACGGACCAATGCCCGCCTCACCCCGGACCGGGGCATCCATGCCTACCGCGCCTATATCGACCGTCTGGTGGCCAATGGCGGCAATGCCATCGAGATATGGATGTCGAGCTGGAATCTGGCCCTGGAATGGCGCGAGGACTGGCCCGGATATTACGGCCGTCAACGCTACAGCCAGGTCAACGCGCAGCGGCTGGATGCCCTGCTCGACCACTGCCGAGCCCGAGGGGTCTACGTTAACCTGGTGATCCGCAATCACGGCCAGGGCAGTCACCGCACCGACCGTGAATGGCACAACAACCCCTGGAATCGCGACATCCAGCAGACGCGTGGGGTCGCCGTGGAACGCGGCCCAATCGCCTCCAGCGCCGAATTCTTCACCGATCCGGTGGCCCTGGCCGGTCAGGAACAACTACACCGCTACCTCATCGCCCGCTACGGCGACGACCCGGCCATCCTCGGCTGGAAGTTCTGGAGCGAGATGAACCTCACCGGCGGTAGCCGTGAGTCCCTGCGCTCCTGGCATGCCCATCACTGTGCCCGCTGGCGGGTGATCGACCCCTACCAGCGCCCGGTGACCAGCCACTGGAGCGGCAATTATCGCACCCCTGACCATGCCCTGATCGCCGTCACTGGCCCGTCCGGCATCGACTACGTCTGTATCGATGCCTACCACGGTCGCCGCCAGGATCGTGACGGCATCCTGCTGGCCCAGCTCATGTGGCAGGGCACTCTGGACCCCTCGGGCGGCCTGGGGCGCTACAACAAGCCGATCCTGGTCACCGAATACGGCGGCAATTGGAATGCCTGCCCGGAGCCGCAACTCATTGCTGAACATCGCTCCGGACCCTGGGCCGCCCTGATGAGCGGCAACGCCGGAGCCCCAATGCTGTGGTGGTTCGAATGGGTGGACCAGAACGACCATTGGCAACCCTACCGGGCCCTGGCCGCCTTCCTGGCCGGCGAGGACCTGCGCAGCCGCCCCGGCAGCACCGCCACCCCGGCCAAGCCAGCAGCCCAGCGGGCCTCGCGCAACCTGTGGACCCAGCTCTGGGCCCGACCGGGCCGTATCCTCGGCTACATCCTTGATGAGAGGTGGGGCTACAACGGCCTGCGCGACCCGACAATAGAGGATGCCGTGATCACCGTCGGCACCGCCATCGGCCCTGGCACCATGACCGTCGAATGGTGGCATGCCGAAACCGGTGACATCCTCAATACCCACACCTGGCAGCATCCTGGTGGAGCGTTGAACATAAGCCCTCCACCCTTTGCCCGCCACATCGCCTTCAAACTGTGGCGACATGCGGAAGAGGGCGGGGAGAGCTAGGAGCCTATAAGGAATAGCAACCGAAATGGCCCAGCCAGGCGACGTGCCTATCGATCCCCTACAGACCTCCAGGATCGCCGCATTATTACCCGGAGTACCGGGCCTTGGCCCGTGTAC
>SLQH01000286.1 GCA_007131555.1 Planctomycetota bacterium
TACCCATGTTTGGCTGTCAGTACATCTAATCCTCTCTGTGAGAGACCTCTTCATCAATCGAGCGGATCACGTCAAGGCCCTGCGGGCAGTGGAAGAAGGGCCAAGAGGGCAGCCTCCTGGCTTAATCTCTGCGATCTCTGCGCTCTTGAGCGAAGCGGGCGTGAAAGGTTCCGGAATGGTTTCACGCAGAGAGCGCAGAGAGCGCAGAGAGCGCAAAAGGCCCTGCAGGCGGCATGTCATTGGCCACCTGAAATCCTGAAGACCCGAATGAAAGGACTGCCCCTCGTTCCTTGCCCTGGCCGCGATTGCATTCGCTTCCCTTAGGCCACACTATTATGATTGTGCATGACGACTTCTCCCCAGATCCTGGGGTTGGGTCGTGGTCGGTCGTACCAGAACTCCATTGCCACGATGGGGGCCGGCCTGGCAGGGGCAGGACTCAAAGCCCATTCCCTGCGTCGTTTCGCGTACCGCCATCTGCATAGGAGCCATCATGAAACATCATCTTTTCTGTCTGCTGACCATCCTCATATGTCTGCCTCTGGCGGCTGCTGATGGTCCTTGGTTGACCGATATCGAAGCGGCCAAGGCTGCGGCGAGCGAGGCTGACAAGGACCTCCTCTTGTTCTTTACCGGTTCGGACTGGTGTCCTCCGTGTCAGCATCTCAAGAAGAACATCTTGAGCAAGGATGCCTTTATCAGCGCTGCTACCAAACATTTCGTGTTGGTTGAACTGGACTTTCCGCGTCATCGCCAACTGCCTGCCGAGCATCGTCAACGCAATGACGCGGCCCGTGAGCACTTTGAGATCAATGCCTATCCGACCCTGCTGCTGGCTGATGCTCAGGGCCTGCCCTATGCCCGGGCCGGTTTCAGCCAGGAAGGGGCGGAAGTCTACACGGCCCGATTGATTGAGCAGCGAGCCTTACGCGCACAGCGTGATGATGCCCTGCAGATGGCTGCCGAGATTGAAGGAGCAGAGCAGGGCCGGGCCTTGGCTGCGGTGCTCAACGTCCTGAAAGGTCGAAACTTGTCGCTGCGTCCCTATGCCAGCCAGGTCAAGGCGGTCATTGCCAGCGATCCTGGTGGTGACGCAGAGTATGCGAAGCCATTTCGCGATGAAGTGGTCATGTGGGATATGCAGGAGGCTTTGAACAGCGCTGTGAGGAGCTTCCAGGCCAGTGGTGAGATGCCCGACTTCGCGGATCTGATTGAGCGCTTCGGGCACGTCACCCAGGCTCATCAGCAGATTCTTGCCGCCCAGGCCGGAGTCGCCATGCACGGTGGTGATCGGCCTAGAGCCATTGAACTGCTCAAGCAATCGCATGCCTTGGATCCCGATAGCGAAACCGGTCAACAGCTTGGTCGGATCCTCCAGCAACTGGGCAACTGAAGCAGCGAGAGGACGAGTCGTCATGCGTTCGATGACCGGTTTCGGCGCTGCAGAGCACAGCGACGCACAAGGTCGATTGCAGGTTCAGGTGTCCTGTGTCAACAACCGTCGCAGTCAGATCCAGGTGCGTTGTGAGCCTCGTGATCTGGCGGTTGAGGAACAGATCCGGCAGCGGGTGGGCGCGGCTCTGGGCCGTGGCAGTGTCACGGTGCAGATCCGCTGGCAGGCCGGAGCCGGAGCAGCCTCCGATCTCAGCGCTGTTGCCGACCAATGGCGGGCGCTCAAGGATCTGGCTGATCGGCTGGGCGCTCCGCTGCCTCGTCTGGAATTGGTCGCCACTGTGATGTCGCGGGCCACTGTCGCCATGGCGCCCGAGGGTGTACCGACTCAGGTGATGGAGCTGTGCGACCAGGCTTTGAGCGCCTGTCTGCTGATGCGCGATCGGGAAGGCGATCATCTCCACGCGGTGGTCATGGCCCAGCTTGAGTTGTTGGAGGGTCTGTGTGAGCGCATGCAGGAGGTGGCGGCTGGCCGTCTTGAACGCTACCGCGAGCAGTTGCTGGAACGGATGCGGGCGGTATTGGCAGAACGGGCCGATATTGAGGAGGCACATCTGCTGCGCGAAATGGCTGTGTATGCCGACCGTCTCGATATCACCGAGGAGATGGATCGTCTGGCCGGTCATATCGATCATTGTCGTAGCCTGATCGGGCCGAGCGATGCCCGTCAAGAGCTTGGCAAGCGACTGGAGTTCCTGCTGCAAGAGATGCTGCGCGAGGTCAACACCACCGGCTCCAAGGCCAACGATGTCGATCTCAGCATGTTGGTGGTTGAAGCCAAGGCCGTGCTTGAACAGTTGCGTGAGCAGGCGGCCAATATCTGGTAGGGCCAATGGCGCTCAGCAACGGCGTCCCCAAACCACCGATCTTGAGCTCAGCATTCATCATCTGGGCAGTCATGGGGCGCTTTGTAAAAGCTGCATCACTCCCTCTTCATTCTCGATCATCGCCCCAAGGGGGCGAGATGAGATAGTACCCAGGGCAACGCCCTGGGTACGATTCTGGGCCTGAGTCGTTACGTGCGCCTTTTCCATTCCAACGGGCGGCGATGATTGTCACTGGTACAGGTTCTGAGGGCTGTTAGCATCACTGCTACAAGACCATGGAGCCTGTGCGTGTCTGAGTCTGCTGCGTCCAATGCCATGCCGCCACGTCGTTCGGCTGAACAATTGGCCGAAGATGTGGCGGCGGTCGGTCGTCATCAGGTGGTGGGTGGTATTCTGGAGGCCGTCAGCGGGTTGATGGCGGTGTTGGATGAGGGCCGTCAGGTGCTGGCGGTCAATCCCATCTTGCTGGACTTTCTTGATCAGCGACCGGCCGCTGAGGTGCTGGGTATGCGCTTGGGAGAGGCCTTGAGCTGCCGTATGGCGGACCAGGGGTCGGACGGCTGCGGTACCGGGCCTGGTTGTCCCAACTGCGGTGCGGCCTTGGCCCATCTGGCCGCCAAGACTGAGGACCACAGCGCGGAGGAACTGTGCGCCTTGACCCGCACCCGTGGCGATGGTCAGCGTGAGGATCTGTTGCTGAGGGCCCGGGTCAGCCCGATTGATGTCGATGGTCGGCGTTTCTTTCTCGTGTTGTTGTTGGATCTCAGCAACGAGGAACGGGCCCTGTCCATGCAGCGCTCCTTTCTGCATGATCTCAACAATCACGTTGGTGGCCTGGTTGGTGCTATTGATCTATTATCCTTGCCGGGCAGTCAGGTGACCCCGGAATTGTTGCAGGAACTGGCCACGCGGGTGATGCAGGAGATCGACCTCCAGCGGGTGGTGGTTGAGCATCGTGGTGAACACCCTCATCCGGCCCTCATGCCCTTGGCGATCAATCCCCTGTTGGTGGACCTGCGCCATCAGGCGGTAGCCATGATCGGTACAGGGGGGCGCCGCTGCCTGTTGCAATGTCCACAAGACAGGATCATGGTGCGATCCGACCAGGTGATGTTGATGCGGGTGCTCATCAACATGATCACCAATGCCATCGAGGCCAGTCCGCCAAAGGGTGAAATCACCATTGGCGTTGATCTCAGTGATCCCGCCACTGTCCAGATATGTGTCCATAACCAGGGCTGGATTCCTGAAGATGTCCAGGCGCGCATCTTCCAGTGCCACTTCAGCACCAAGGGCCAACGAGGACGCGGTCTGGGCACTTGGACCATGCGCATGCTCTGCGAGCGCTTTCTTGACGCCCGGGTCGATTTCCAGTCCGACCCCCAGTCGGGGACGCGTTTTTGTGTTCATGTGCCCCGTATTGAGGAATAGCCCTGATCGGTGATCGAGCGTGGATTGTCGGGTTTATCAAGACCTATTTCCCCGATGTGCGCAGCATCCGCCATCCGGCCCGGCCCAGGAGCAGGAGGTAGATCGCTGCTCCCAGGGCCACGGCGGCCCCCAAGCGCAGGGCCTGAGCGCTGGTATCGGCCTCGCGATCCAGGGGCCACCAGTGCAGCAGGCCCAGCACCCCCAGGCCCATCACGGTCGCCGCCAGGGCCGGACGCAGGAGGGTGGCCAGGGCCACAACCGGCCCGCTGCCGCGTCGTTGCAGGATCAGCAGGAAGGTGATGCAGGTGCCGGTCCCGGTCAGCACTGAGGCCAGGGCCAGACCGGCCTCGCGCAGCGGGGTCTGGACCAGGATCAGGTTGAGGACCAGATTGACCGCCACCCCGATCAGGGCGATGATCATCGGCAGGCGCTGGTCGAGGTGGGCCAGGAACATCCGGATCAGGAGCAGGTTGAGGGAGAACGGCATGATCCCCAGGGCCAGGATGCGGGTCACCAGGATGGTGCGTTCGGCGCTGGCGGCATCGAAGGTGCCGGTCTGCAGCAGGGTCCGGGTCAGCGGCTCGGCCACCACCGCCAGACCGACCGTGGCCGGCAGCAGCCAGCGGGCCAGGACGGCGGTGCCCCGGCGTAGCAGGTCGGCCGAGGCGGCGTAGCCCTGGCTGGCAGCCTGGGCCAGATCGGGGTAGATGGCCGCGCCCACGGCGTGGCCGATCAGGGCCATCGGGAACTGGAGCAGACGGTTGCCGAAGTACAGCACCCCCACGGCTCCGGCGGCGGCTGGATCAAGGCGGGTTATGAACAGGTAGGCGATCAGGCTGTCGGCCAGGACGTTGATCTGGTGGGCGCTAGCGCTGATGATGGTCGGCCCCATGGCCCGGCGCAGGTCGATCAGGGCCGGGGTAGCGGCCAAGCGCAGGGGTGGCACCCCGCCACTGCGGGCCAGGGCGAGCAGATGCAGGGCCAGTTGCAGGATGCCGGCGGCGAGGACGGCATAGGGCAGCAGAGCGATATCGCGCCAGGCCAAAACGGCCGTGATCAGGCACAGGTTGAGGATCACCGGCGCCGCTGCCGGAACCCAGAAGCGACCCCGGGCCTGCAGGATCCCGGCGGCGATGGCGACTACGCACACGAACAGCAGGAAGGGCAGTTGGGGAATCGCCAGACGGGCGATAGGTACGGCCCCTGGCGGCCCCCACAGCACCAGGCCGGCGGCCACCGCCATGGCCACGGCGCTGACCAGGGCCAGCAGCAGGGCCAGACGGGTCAATACCAGCCCGGCGAAGGATTCGGCCCCCGCCTCGTTGTCCTGGCGCAGACGCACATAGCGGGGAATGAAGGCGTTGGCCAGGGCCCCTTCGCCAAAGAGCTGGCGCAACAGGTTGGGAAGCTGGAAGGCGACCAGGAAGGCATCCAGCAGGAGCGAGGCACCGAAGGCCCCGGCCAGCAGGCGGTCCCGATACAGACCCAGAACCCGGCTGCCCATGGTCCAACCGCCAACCGTCCGGATGCGTGACGCCATGCTCATGATGGAGCCACGATCCTTGGGCGGGGTGGGTACGCAAGCCTGCGCTGTGTGGCCCAGAGGGGCATGGCAGGAGGACAAGGCAGGCCTGACAGTGTTCTTGCGCTGGTTCAAGGGGGGTCTATGGTACCATCATGCACCGTCACCAAAGCCGCATTGTCATGGGGGGTAGAGGCCTCGTCCTGTGTGTGCTGATCTGTGCCCTGACCCCTGGCGCTGAGGGCCAGGGACGATGGCTGGTGATCGGAGCCGAACCGGGACCGTGGCATGGGGCTGTGATGCGCATCCGGGGACGAGCCGTGGTGGTGGAGCCGGTCAGGGGCGCGATGTCACGTATCGCTGAAGTCGATGCCCTGACTGCCGATCATCAGCCCAGGGTGTCGGTCCGGTGGGATGAAGATGCGCATCTGGAGATGTCATTGGCTGGTGGTCTGTGGCAGGGCACCATTGATGGCGCGTCCTTCACCACCATCGCCATTGAAACACCAGAGATGATCCTGGCGGCGGCTGCGGCCCAGGAGCCTGAGGACCTGCACGTGGCCACCCGTCTGTATCATATGATCGTGCTCGAGCATATTGAGGATATCCAGGAGGCGGCTGCGGCGGTGACGGCCCTGGTGCGGCTCAACCGGCTCCAGCGTGATGATGAACTGTCGAACTACATCCGTCAGGTCACTTTGCGTCGTATATTGTTGCCGGGTCACAATGCGCCGATTCCTGACCACATAGATCAGGCCCAGGCCGAATCGGCAATCGAACGCATGCTGGCCTCACAGCGGCGCAGGATGTCGCCGGCGCCGGTAGAGCGACCGCGTGAAGTGGTGTATGTCCAGCCCTCGGTGCCTCGCGACAGCTTCCATTGGGTCCCAGGCGTCACCCAAAAGATGATGATGGGCGGCCATCTGGCGGTCTCCAGTCGCCGCCGCATCATGTATGGACACCAGGTTGATCGTCACAGTGGTGGTCTGGTTGATGGCCGAGTGATGATCGGACATCTGATCCTTCATCAGGCGCCGAGATCCAGTGATGATGGACGTCATCTCAGCAGTGTCGGCTTTGGTCTGGGCACGGATGCTCGCGCCGTGCACGGAGGGCGCCTGATGCTCAATGCCGCCGTCAGGCATACGGCCGATCTAGGGATCCTCTCCATGGAGACGGCCTTGGAAGTGGCCCGTAGCCAGGAACGGGGTGTTTTATGGGCAGGCATGACGCGCCTGGGGCCACTGGCGGGCAGCATCCAGTATGACAATGACGTGTTGCGCTCGCGCATCGGGGTGCAGCTTGGCGATCTCGGTGGCACCCATGTCGCCATGTTCAGGGTCTTCGATAGCTACCAGGATCGACGCTTTCTGGCCACCCAGGTCACGGCCGGAATCATGCTCCCGGTGACCGACCATCTGCTGATGGGTATCAAGATGCAGTACAGTCCCAACGTGGTCGATGATCAGGGGGAACGAGGCAGGGTCATCCAGGGAGGCTTGGCCATCGGTCTGGTGTGGTGATAGGACGCTGGACTTGTCGCCGCCCAAGACGCCCCTATCGTTGCCTCCTACCACGAACCCAGCCCTGGAGATCCCATGCATCCTCCCCATCTCATTCTCGGCATCCATGTCACCCACCGCCTGCAGCATGCCAGTGAGGTCCAGCGGGTGCTGACTGCCGCCGGTTCGGCGATCAAGACCCGCTTGGGTCTGCACGAGGTCAGCGAGGGCGATTCGCCCAATGGCCTGGTGATCCTCGAGGTCCGGGGTGAGGAGTCGGTGGCCGATGACCTGATGGCCCAGCTCAATGCCATCGCCGGCATCGAGGTCAAGAAGATGGTCTTCACCCACTGACGCATCCGGTCAGCGTCGGCCGCTTGTCGGTTGCGTCTGGCGGTGCTGTCTGATGATCCCTCCGCCCCGATCCTGGCCCTGATCGGGGCCATCTGTCGGGTATCGTCCAGCCATGCCGGTTTCCCGCCCATCCCAGAGAAAGTATCATCATGTCGTTGAGCCCCCAGGAAGAGGAACTCGCCCAGCGTTGGGTCTCGTTCCGGCCGGAGATCAAGATCGTCGACTGCACCATCCGTGATGGTGGTCTGATGAACGATCATCAATTCGAGGATCAGACCGTCCAGGCCGTCTATCGGGCCTGTGTCGAGGCCGGTATCGATTACATGGAGTTCGGGTACAAGGGTGCCCGCGAGATGTACGATACCAGCAAGTACGGCATCTGGAAGTTCAGTCACGAGGACGATCTGCGGCGCATCGTCGGCGACAACGACACCGACCTCAAGATCTCGGTGATGGCCGATGTCGATCGTACCGACATCGATCGCGACATCCTGCCGCGCAGCGACAGCGTGATCGACATGGTCCGGGTCGCCACCTACATCCATCAGGTCCCTGGGGCCCTGGCCATGATCCAGGACGCCCACGACAAGGGCTATGAGACCTGCGTCAACCTGATGGCCGCCTCGGTGGTGTCGTTGGCCGAGATCGAGGGGGCCTTGGAACTCTTCGCCCAGAGCCCGGTGAACACCATCTATGTGGTCGACAGTTTCGGGTCGATGTTCACTGAGCAGGTCCGGATGCTGCTGGGGCACTACCTCAAGCACGCCCAGGCGGCCGGCAAGGAGGTCGGCATCCACGCCCATAACAACCAGCAACTGGCCTTCGCCAATACCATCGAGGCCATCAGTCTGGGGGCCAATTATCTCGACGGCAGCATCGCTGGTCTGGGACGCGGGGCCGGCAACTGTCCCACCGAACTGCTGGTCGGCTTCCTGCGCAATCCCAAGTACCACCTGCGCCCCTTGCTGACCTGCATCCGTGATGCCCTGGATCCCCTGCGAGCGCGCATGCAGTGGGGACCCAATATTCCCTACATGATCACCGGCCAGCTCAACCGCCATCCCCGGGCCGCCATGGCCTGGGAGGACAGCGACACCTGTCATGATCACGTAGCCTTCTACGACAGCGTGATCGAAGAGGAGTAGCAGGCGATGTCGGCAACGGCATCGCCTGATGCCGCTGGCCCTGGTGATGCCCAGCATGGCCTGGTGCCCTTGCTACGCACCGCCCTACCCCTGATCGCGGCCA
>SLQH01000158.1 GCA_007131555.1 Planctomycetota bacterium
GGGTCCAACTGGCTGAACTGGACCGCCGGGCCGGAGACTATGAAGCCCTGGCCACCAATGCCAAACGTGCCCTGCAATACGCCTACAACGACATCACGGAACTCCAACGCGGCATCCGCAATCGCCCAGCATACGAACTGTTGACGGCCAACGCCGCCTATCTCGCCATTCTGGGCGCCAATCGCACCGAGCAGGCATTGGAAGGCATTGAGATCTTCCAACAGTTCGCCCAGCGGGCCGACCCCCTGGGGCTGGTCCATCTGCATGCTGCTGAAAGCCACCTGCTGGCAGCCGCCATGCGCTATGGCGACGAACGCATCACCACCATCCGTACCGGCAAGGACATCCTTGAGCGTGGCAAACGCATGGCGCCCAGCCTGACTCCGGAGTTCTTCCTGGTTGAGGCCCGTCTGCTGCTGGCCGAGGCCGCGTACCTGGCGGATCTGGGTCGAGCCGGCGATGCCCGATCCAATCAACGGGCCGCCGCCACCAGCTATGAGCGGGCCATAGACCTGGGCATGGACAACCGCGACATGCGCTTCAGCACCGGGCGCATATGGCACGCCCTGGCCAGATCAAGCACCCGGGACAGCGAGCGCAACAATTTCCTTGATAGTGCCATCGAGCATCTCCAAGCAGCGGCTACTGCCGGCGGAGATAATGATCCCGAAAGCTATCTTGCCTTGGGCATGGCCTGCCTGGAACGGGGACGACATGGCGATGCCCATACCGCCCTGACTGCTGCCCTCAATGGCTTTGATGACTCCACCCCTGCCGCCCGCCGGGCCGAGGTCCACCATGCCCGGGGACGGGCGGCCATGGAACTGACCAACAACAATCCCGACACTTGGCCCCACAGCCGGGCTCTGGAAGACCTGCTGGCCGCCCGCGACCTCGGCGAAGACATCCCCGCCCTCTACAACAATCTCCTGGTGACAACCATCGGGGCCCTGGGCGCCACCCGCGATCCCGATGAACGCCAGCGCCTACAGACCATCATCGACCAGACCCGACCCCTGGTCAGCGAAGATGCCACCCGAGTCCAGGCCAAAGCCTTATACGAATCGGCCAAGACCCGTTTTGCTGAGGCTGCCACCCCGGCCCTGCTCCAAGAACTGAACAACGCCGTCACCCTATTTGCCGCCGACCTCAACATCATTCCGACTGAGTCTGATGACTGGCACTCGGCCACTGCGGCAGGAGACCAGGACCTTGCTCCGGTATGGCGCTTCCTGGGCTTGAGCCTGCACCTGCAAGCCGAGATCGCCACCACCTTGGCCACCGCCGACGACGCGCCGGCCGACCTGCCGGGACATGACACCATCACCCAGTGGCGGGATCAGGCGGCCATGGCCTGGCGCATCGCCGGCAATATGGGCGACCACTTGGCCCGAAGACATTTTCTGGTCCGAGAAAGCCGCCGTGACCCACATCACGCCTACCACAGTGGCTGGGTCGCCCTCTCCTGGAGCCGCTATCTGAGCCCCTCGTCCTGGGCAGTGGTCATCGGCAACTATGGTGCCACCGAGCGCTGGCGCGAGCCCCTGCACATCGCCATCTGGGCAACCCTGGCCGGCATCTGCCTGCTGCTGGGCATCAAGGGCTTCTTCTTCGCCAAGAAACCCGATCGTGAACCCGGTCGCACCCTGCGCCGCGAACGACCCGCACCGCGCCCCTCCAAGGAGGCCTCGGTGGGAGACGGCACCCTCATGCCAGACAACGTGCCCCAGCCCAACACCGATGCGCTGGAACGCCGTCGCGCCGATCAATCCAAACGCAGTTCCAAAAAGCCGGCCGCTCCGGCCAAGCCAGACCCTCGTCGCCGAGCCATCGACGATGTCGCCCGACGACTGGCCGACCAGCCAGGCAATCGGCAGTCCCCCCCCCCACGCCGCAGACGCTGAGGCATCTTGGCACATGTCTGATTGTCCCTGTTCCATACAACCGGTAACAACCCAGTCCCTGTGGCCCTGATGTTACCATGAGACATGGTGCGAGCCTATCATGCCCACTGGCCTGGTGATCCCCGCAGCCGGGAGCGGTCGACGCTTTGGCGGCTCAGGACCCAAACAACTGGAGGTCCTCGCCGGTCGGCCGGTCCTGGTGCGATCCATTGAGCCCTTCCTTGAGCGGGTCGATGACATCGTCGTGGTGGTCAATAGCGCCATTCGAGACACCGTCGCCGCCATCATCGCCCAGGAACCATGGGCGCAGCGATGCCGGCTTGTCGAGGGTGGTGACTGTCGCCGTGACAGTGTCCACAATGGTCTACTGGCCTTGCAATCCGGCTGCACCTGGGCTCTGGTCCATGATGCCGCCCGCCCCCTGGTCACCACCGCAGTGATTGATGCCTGTCTGGCCGCCCTGCACCACCATCCAGCAGTGGTAGCCGCCATCCCCTGCAATGACACCCTCAAACGTGTCGACGAGCACCCGGTGATCACCGCCACGGTCAGTCGTCAGGGCCTGTGGCGGGCCCAAACCCCGCAGGGTCTGCGTCTGGAGCAGGCCCTGCCGGCCTTTGCCCAGGCCAAGAGGGAAGACTGGGACGTCACCGATGATGTCAGCGTCCTGGAACGGGCGGGCTGTGTCAGCGCCATCGTGGCAGACAGCCCCCGCAATATCAAGATCACCCTCCCTGATGATCTGGCCCTTGCCGAGGCGCTGCTGCACCTGAGCACAGGTGCCTAGTGTGGTGACACGGAAATGGGTTTCATAAGTCGAGCATCGTGTGGCAGATGCGAGGCGTCGCGAAGCGGAGCAATAGCAGCGCTATTGTGAGCGGAGCGCAACGAAGCAGATGCCATGCGAGGCGAAGAATTATGGGCGTTATTTATGGGTCACCACACTAGGGCCTCGCATGCATGCATGTCTTTTCAGCCGCCCGCAGGGTCTTTGCGATCTTGGCGACCTTTGCGTGAGAACTTTTTCGGAACATTTCACGCCCTCTGCACGCAAGACGACCACGATGGCACCCTCCAGTTCGCAGTCCCTGGACCGCCCAACCGGGCCTGGTAGCCTGCGGTCATGCCCCGCAGGGATGGTCGCAGCCAGTATACCGGTCGGGCCTGTGCCGTGGCCGGGCTGTGCATGGCCGGTTGCCATGCCACTGGCAGTCCCTGGCCCGAACGCAACAGCATCCACCGCCATGATGCGGTCTGGGAACTCTACCACATCACCGGCAGCTTCTATGACTGGCTGATCGACGGACAGCATCAGATCATCCCCCCGCGCTCCTGGCTGCTGGTGCCGCCGGGCATGTCTCATGGTGAACGGGGGGCGGCCCTGGCCCCCGGCCGCCTCCACTGGTTCCATTTCGACCGTCATCCAGCCGCCCTGCTGAGCGACGATCAGCGGGATCATACGCGGCTCGCTGAACGCTTCACCGCCGCCGCTGGCACCATCATTGCAGCCGCCAGTACGGCCGAGCCCCTGCTGGATGCCGTGATCGCCGGGCTCGCCGGCGGCGATGACGGTCTGCGGACCATCCGGGTCCAGACCGCCCTGCGTCAGGTCCTGCTGGCCTGGCTCGACGATGCCGGTGGTCGCCGCCCAGCGGCTTTGGATCCACTGCGGCGGGTCGCCGCCACCATCGACTCCGATCCGGCCGACGATTGGACGGTCGACCAGTTGGCCCGCCGTCACGGCGTCAACCCCTCGACCTTCACCGATGCCTTCGCCGCCGTCATCGGCCTAACACCGGTCGCCTATCGCAGTTGCCGGCGGGTGATCGCCGCCAAACAGCTCCTGGAGACCGGCACCAGCCCCATCGCCACCATTGCCACCCGCCTGGGCTACGCCACCGCCCAACACTTCGCCACCGTCTTCGCCCGGCACACCGGCCTGAGCCCCAGCGCCTGGCGGCGGCGCTTCCAGGGCGGCGATTAGCGGCAAGGCCACGGCTGTCATCGGATCACAACGTGCCCTCTTGTGCATGATCTGGCCACCGTACCCTGTCGGCCATGGACATCACCCCCGATCAGGTCCGCCATGTCGCCCGCCTGGCCCGTCTGGCCATGGACGAGGACAGCGTGGCCCGGATGACCCGTGAACTGGCGGCCATCGTCGGCTATGTCGAGCAGTTGCAGGCGGTCGATACCGACGGCGTCGAGCCCCTGGCCAATGTCAGCGGCCTTGAGCATGTCCTGCGTGACGACCAGCCCGGCCCCCTACTGGATCATGCTGCGGTCCTGGCCAATGCCCCCCTGGCCAACGAGGTGGCCTTCCTGGTCCCGAAGGCGGTGGAACGATGAGCCCTGCCGCCCACCTGCCTGGAGTCCGCCAGATCGCCGCCCAGGTCAATGCCGGGGCCTGCCCGGTGGCCATCGTCGAGGCCGCCCTGCAACGGGCCGAGGCCGACCAGCTCAACGCCGTCATCCGGGTCTATCGTGACAGCGCCCTGGCCACGGCCGCCGAGGTGGCCCAGCGGGTGGCGACCGGGGCCAGCCTGCCCCTGGCCGGGGTGCCGGTCCTGCTCAAGGACAACATCTGCTATCAGGGCCATCCGGTCGAGGCCTGCTCGCGCATCCTCACCGGCTTCGTCGCCCCCTACCACGCCACGGTGGTCGAACGCCTGCTGGCCGCTGGCGCGGTGATCATCGGGGCCGCCAACATGGACTCCTTCGCCATGGGCTCGTCCAACGAGACCAGCTGCCATGGACCGGTGAGAAATCCCCATGACCCCAACCGGGTGCCCGGCGGCAGTTCGGGTGGCAGCGCGGCGGCGGTGGCCGCTGGGATCGTCCCCCTGGCCCTGGGCTCGGACACCGGCGGCTCGATCCGCCAACCGGCGGCCTTCTGCGGCACCCTCGGCTGCAAACCGACCTATGGCCGGGTCAGCCGCTACGGCCTGCTGGCCTTCGGCTCCTCCCTGGACCAGATCGGCCCCCTGTGCCGTGATGCCGCCGATGCCGCCCTGGCCCTGGCGGTGATCTCTGGCCACGATCCCCTGGACAGCACCTCCAGCCCCCTGCCGGCCGTGGCCGCCGCGCCGACCGCGCGCGCCCTGGCCGGGCTGCGGATCGGCATGCTGGAACTGCCCGACGAGGGTCTGGATCCGGCCATCAGTGCCACCCTCACCCGCGCCCGCCAGGCCCTGGAGGCCGCTGGGGCCAGTCTGGTCCCGGTCCGCCTGCCCCATGACCGCCATGCCGTGGCCTGCTATTACATCATCGCCACCGGTGAGGCCGCCTCCAACCTGTCCCGCTACGACGGCATCCACTACGGCCATCGCTGCCAGGATCCGGCCGACCTGGAGGAGGTCTATGCCCGCAGCCGGGCCGAGGGTTTCGGGGCCGAGGTCCAGCGCCGGATCATGCTCGGCACCTACGTCTTGTCGGCCGGCTACCTTGATGCCTACTATCTCAAGGCCCAACGGGTCCGCCGCCTGCTGGTCCAGGACTATGCCACCGCCTTCGCCGCCTGCGATGTCATCCTTGGCCCGACCACCCCGACCCCGGCCTTCGCCCTGGGCGAGAAGATCGACGACCCCCTGCAGATGTACCTCAACGACATCTTCACCATCGGCGCCAACCTGGCCGGCGTCCCGGCCCTGTCACTGCCAGCCGGACACACCGACAAGGGCCTGCCGATCGGGCTGCACCTGCAAGGCCCCCATGGCCAGGACGAGGCCCTACTGGGCATCGCCGCAGCCGTGGCGGCGGTCCTGTGATCACAATGGTTTTACGCCTTGGCCCGCGGGCATTGGCGGGCAAGATGTCTGGCAGTGGCCATGCGGCCAAAGCGGCGGATGTATTGCCGTACCCCGCTCGCGCTCATCATCTCCATGAATGATCATGAGATTGGTGATCCATGGGCCGCAGCACGAACATCATGGCGACGATCAGGCTGGCGCCTGACAAGAGCATGAGAACCACGCGTCGACACGCGGGCCAAGGCCCGGTGCTCCGTGGTGGGGTTGTGATAGGTAGTGGTTTGGGACGAGTTCGGGGCATGGCTCATCATCCACGGCAATCCGGGGGCAGTGATCGTTGTCAGGCACAAAGTCTCCGCATCTGTCACAAAGCTGCACCTCAAGCCGCATCTTTACACGGAGCACCGGGCCTTGGCCCGCGTGCATTGGCGGGCAAGATGTCTGGCTGTGGCCATGCAGCCGGGGCGGCGGATGTATTGCCGTACCCCGCTTGCGCTCATCCTCTCCATTAATGATCACGAGACTGGTGATCCATGGGCCGTAGCACGGACATCATGGCGACGATCAGACCTGCAATCTGCGAAGTCATGAGAACCACGCGTAGGCACGCGGGCCAAGGCCCGGTGCTCCGTGGTGGCTTTGTGATGAGCAGTAGTTGCTGGCGAGTCCGGGACGGAAAGAGGCCAGGCGATATGTCAGGCTGTTGCTGACGGCCTAGCCGTCTTATGACACGGAGTACCGGGCCTTGGCCCGCGTACATTAGTGGGCGGTGATTCCTGAGGCCGGTATAAGCCGGAGCGTCGGCATTATCGCCGTACCCGCTTGCGTTCTGTGTTGCCGCTCATGGTCACGAGGCGCGATAACTACGCGCCGTAGCCCAGGCACCCTGCCGACGATCGATCTGACACTTGACGAAGTCATGAGAACCACGCGTCGGCACGCGGGCCAAGGCCCGGTGCTCCGTGATGGGGTTGTGATGAACGGTGCTTGCTGGCGAGTCCGGGGCCGAAAAGGCTGCGCGAGGCGACGGGTCGGTCTATTCCTTACAGGCTCCTAAGGCATCGCCGCAGGTCCCGGCGGTGGTCAGGCGGCCGCTGTGGCCTTGGTGGCGGGCGGCCACCGCTTCGGCGTAGAGGGCCCGACCGGCCGGGGTGGGATAGCGCAGGTCGATGCAGGCTTGACACAGTTGTGAGCACGGCAAGCCGATGCAGCGGGCCACGGCGTCAACCGGCAGGTAGTTGATGCTGTCGACGCCGAAGTCGGCCGCCATGCGGTCCAGGACCTCAGCCGGCAGCGGGCCACGGGTGACCGGGGCGTCCAGGAAGCGGGGTGCGAAGAGCTCGCCGATACTGGACATGTCGATGCCGTAGAAGCAGGGCCCCATGATCGGCGGACAGGCCAGACGGACGTGGATCTCGGCCGCCTTGCCCTCATCGCGGATGTAGGCGGCGAGATAGGTGATGGTGGTCGAACGCACCAGGGAGTCGTCGATCAGGAAGACCTTCTTGCCCTCCAGGATGCCCCGCAGGGCGATGAACTTGCGCGCCACCTTGGCCCGGCGGTCGTTGCCCTCGATGAAGGTCCTGTCCCCGCTGTAGCGGTTGCGCACCAAGCCCTCAATGGACGGGATGCCCAGTTCATAGGCAAAGCCATCGCCGGCAGCCTTGGAGGTATCCGGCACCGGCACCACGATGTGGTCGCGGGTGATCGGCTGGGACTCGATGCGACCCAGGGCCC
This sequence comes from Planctomycetota bacterium, assembly GCA_007131555.1. Lineage (GTDB taxonomy): Bacteria > Planctomycetota > UBA11346 > UBA11346 > UBA11346 > SLQH01. Next base: position 7,391 of record SLQH01000158.1, read on the forward strand.
GGCCCATGCGGTTGCGGGCCTGGTAGACCGAGCGACCGTCAAGGTGGGAAGCGACGTTGGCGAAGTAGACCCACTCGAAGAAGCAGTGGCTGCGTCGAGCCCGTCGCCGCAGACGGTGATGGCGCACCTGACCGTCACGGATATGGAGCATGGTGCCAGGCTCGACGTCGGTGATGGTAGTGACGCCGAGGTTCTGCAGGGCGATGGACTCCGAGGCCACCAGCAGATGGCGGCCCCGATAGCCCCAGCACAGGGGCTTGAGGCCGCTGGGGTCACGGGCTACGCAACAATCGCCAGCGGCGGTGAGCAGGGCGATCGACCAAGCCCCATCGACGATCCGGCACAGATAGCGGAAGACCCCAGCCCAGTCGCGGGGCTGGGAGCCGCGCTGATGGAAAGCGATATAGTGCATGAACAGTTCGGTATCGCAGTCGGGATAGAGCTGATGATAGCCGAGGTCATGCTGCAGCCGGGCCAGCAGTTGGCGATGATTGGCGACGTTACCGTTGAAGCAGAAGCTGAACCACTTGTGCAGACGGCCATGGCGCCGCTCGTAGGGCTGGGCGTATTCCGGATCATCGCCGCCGCTAGTGGCATAGCGGTTGTGGCCGATGGCGGCGGTGCCGCGCAGGGGGTCCATCAGGGCCCGGTGCCGATCGCCGTCATAGAGGCGGAACACCTCACGCACCGAACCCAGGCCCTTGTGGGTGCGGATGCGCATGCGATCCGCCGGGTTGTAGACTGAACACCCGGCGGCCAGCTGGCCCCGGTTCTGGATGTCCAAGAGCATCCGCGGGACCAGACGGCCGACATCATCGGCCTGGTCATAGCGCTCCCCGGTAACGGCATCCCGCCCCAGGTCGACGGCCGCCACAATACCGCATTCCTCGTACACCGGATCGAGCATGAAGGCCTCCCTGCCTAGGTACGGGGGATAACATTGTA
>SLQH01000145.1 GCA_007131555.1 Planctomycetota bacterium
CCAAATCGTCTTGTACAGCAACCCTAAAGCCTCCAGCCTAAAGCCAAAAGCCGGATTTAGGGTGAACGGAAGGGGGTGTCCAGGAGTCTGTCAGGGATAGACCGACACATCGCTTGGCGTGGCCTTTTCCCAGAGCGGACCCTCGCGGCGGCTATGCCAGCAAGGGAGCGACCAGGGTCCAGATCGTCTCCGCCACCTGCTCGGCTGAAGCGTCGCCGTCGACGGCCACCAGATTGTCATAGCCGATCAGGGCTTCGTAGCCATCTGCCACCCGTTGCAGGTAGCCCTGACCGCGGGCTTCAATGCGGTCAGGATCGCCAGTGCCGCGCCGTTCCAGGCAGCGCTCCAGCGGGACGCGCAGATAGATGGCGAGGTCCGGGCGCAGATCGTCGCAGGCCAGGGCGACCGCCGCCCCGATGCGTTCCGGATCCAGGCCCAGGCCGTAGCCCTGATAGGCCAGGGTCGAGTGATAGAAGCGATCAAGGAGGACAATGGCTCCGGATGCCAGTTGGGGACGCAGGCACTCGTCGACCAGTTGGGCCCTGGCCATCTGATAGCCGAAGACCTCGGCGCGGGCTCCGGCCTGGGTTGCGGGGTCGAGCAGGATCTCGCGCAGACGTTCGCCCAGGGCGGTGCCACCCGGCTCCCGGTGGAAATGATGCTGATGGCCGGCGGCATCAAGACGCTGGCGCAGGAGACGGCATTGGGTTGATTTGCCGCAGCCGTCGATGCCTTCGAAGACGATCAGGGGCATGTGGCCTCCAGTGCCGAGGCGGTCTGCTGATCGGGCATGTCAGCATCGCCGATCCCGGCGGCGAAACAGACCAGGGCGAGGATGAAACAGTAGACGGCGAACCACCAGAAGCGTCGGGTCCTGACCATCAGGCGCAGCAGGGCGATGGCGCCCAGACTGACTGCCAGACAGAGGGCGAAGCCGACCAGCAGGGGTCCGGAGCCGACCGCGCCATGCAGAGCCGCCAGGCCGCCATCGACGATGTCCTTGGCGGTGACGGCGGCAATCAGGGGAATGCCAACCAGGAACGAAAAGGCCACCGCTACCGCCGGGCGCAGGCCCGACCACAGCCCTCCGGCGATGGTCGATCCGCTACGGCTGACTCCGGCAAAGGGAGCCAGCAGTTGGAGTCCACCGACCCAGGTGGCCTGTTGCCAGGAGATGGCGGTCAGCTCTTCGATTGTGGCCGGGCCGGTCTGCTGGTCGGCGGCACGCAGGCGTCGCGAACGCTGTTCAGACACCGTCAGCAGGGTGGCGGTGACCAGATAGAAGGCGCCGATGATCCACCAGCTGCGCCCGGCCGCCCGGTATAGCGGGCTGGCCAGCAGACCGGCCAACCCGGTCGGGATCACGGCGATGGCCAGGGCTGTCCACAGTCGTCGTTCAGGACGCAGGGCCAGCAGGATCTCACGCCGGAAGGCGATGATCATGGCCAGCAGCGAGGCCCCATGCAAAAGGATGTCATACGAGAACTGGGTGTCGTCAGGCAGGTTGCCCAGGCCCAGCAGATGGGCGATGCGCAGATGTCCGGAGCTGGACACCGGCAGGAACTCGGTCAGGCCCTGGATCACCGCATAGAGGGCGGCCTCGCCGTAGCTCAGAGAACTCATGGCTTGTCGATGATGTGCTTGATCTCGATATCGAAGATCAGAATCCCGGTTGGATGCTGGGCGTGCGGATTATGGGGGCCGTACGCGAGCTCAGCCGGGATCACCAGGCGGACCTCGGTGCCGACCGGCAGCAGGGGGATGGCTTCCTTCCAGCCCTGGATGAGGTCGCCGGACAGGTCGAACGACATCGGTGTGCCACGTTCGCGCGAGGAGCAGAAGACCACACCGCTGGTATGACGGCCATCATAGTGGACCATGACGGTGTCGGAGGCGCTGGGCCGCTGACCTTCGCCGGCAGAGAGGATCTGGTAGGCCAGGCCGCTGTCGGTGACGGTGACGCCATCCATCTTGATGAAGGCCTGATAGAACTCATCGTGGACGGCTTCGGGCAGACCCTGGTCCTGCTTCCATTGAGGACCGGCGGCGGCCCGTTCTTGTTCGATGTGGGCCATATGGGCAGTGTACAGTTGTTGCAAGCGCTCTTGGGGGGGTGGTTGGCCACCGGCGCGCATGGCGCTTATGACCTCTTCGGCATCCAGTCCCAAGGAGCTGATCTGATGGGCGAAGAACTGGCCCATGGCTTGGCTGAATGCGGTGCTGGCCGAGACTTCGCTGCTGTCATCAGCGGTCTCTTCAGCATTCAAGGACAGGATCGGTGCCAAGGCGATCAGGGTGATGATGAGGTATGTGCGCATGGTGTGGTCCTTGGGTCTTGGGTATACGGCGATTGTTGAATCCCCGCGGGATGTGAGGGGGCATGGTGGCCGAGGGCCTTTGTTGCAGGCACAGAGCCGGTTTCGGTACAGTAGCCACCCTCTCCTCAGGGTGAGGTTCCTGAGTACTGATGACAGGAGAAAACACAACCGCCAATCCAGCCAGTCCAGGGCCGAGCTATGCCGTCTGCGCCAAGGCCCGGACCACCTGTTCGGCAAGATCCTCGTCGTGATAGGCATGCGGAGCCAGGCGCCACCACTGTGCCCCGTGATGATCGCGCCGGACCGAGGTGATCATGCCGGCGGCCTGCAGGGCGGCCTGGGCCTGGGGCGGGCTGATGTCGGGGTGGCGCAGACTGAGGATGCCGCCAGTGGCCTGGTGGGTGCAGTCGGGCGGCATGGCCGCTGTCTGCCAACCGCGGGCGGTCAGGGCCGTGGCCAGGGATTGCCGCAGGGCCTGGACCCGGGCTGTCACCGCGCTCGCTCCCAATGCCTGCCACATGCGCCAGGCCGCTCCCATGGCCAGGATGCCAGGGACATTGGGGGTGCCGCCCTCGTAGCGTCTGGCCCCCGGCTCGTAGACAATGGTCGGCTGGGTCAGGAGATCCGGGGACTTGACGCTGCCGACGCCCAGGCTTACGGGGCGCAGGTTGTCGTGATGGGCGGCATCGACATACAGAACCCCGGCCCCGCTCGGCCCCATCAGCCACTTGTGGCTGTCGGCGGCCATGAAATCAACACAGCTCAGATCGCAGGGGAGGATGCCGAGGGTCTGAATGGCATCGAGGCAGAACAGGATCCCGCGTTCGCGCAGGCGCCGACCAATGTCGGTGATATCAGGGCAGTAGCCGGTCAGATAATGACAGGAGGCCAAGCTCACCAGGCGCGTACGGGCGTTGAGGAGGGGGGCGAGGTCTTGCCAGGTGACACAACCGGGCACCTGGGTGTGCAGACGGTGGACCACCACGCCTTCTGAGCTCAGCGCCATCCAGGGATAGACATTGGCCGGATAATCATCGGCGCAGCAGATGACCTCATCGCCGGGGAGACAGGCCAGACCCCGGGCGATCAGGCTCAGACCGTAGGTTGTCGGACCGACCAGGGCCAGGCATGCCTGATCGACGCTCAGCGCGGCCCCGATCACCCGGCGGCAGTCCATGGCCTCATGCCAGAGCTCAGGATCGTCCTGGCGACCGTAGCTACAGCGTTCGGCATAACGATTCAGGGCCTGCGCTGCTGGACCGCATAAGGGAGCAACCGCACAATGGGCGAGATGGGTGCCGCTATAGGGGAAGCAGGAGGCGTGGGCCGCCCGATCAGCAAGCAGGTCATGCAGGGGGACGCCAGGCGGCGCCGAGGTCATGCGGTCTCGGCGTCAGCGGCAGCGTCCGGTGCCTGATCTGTAGCGGTCTGGGGCGGCTTGACCGCGGGGATGGTCTTGCTCAGGGCCTGGCCGATCGAACTGCAGACATGGATTGCATGCAGCGATTCGACCATCCATACCATGCGATCCTTGCCGTCTCCGGCAACAGCATAGACCACCACCGAATCGTTGCGTTCGATGATCATGGCCATCCCGGCCGGAATGATGACCCGATTGCCGGTCTTCAACGAACGAAAAGCGAGATATTCCATGCTGTGTCCCCTCATGTAGCGGCTGTCGTCACCGACCGCTGGCACTGATCATGCGACATCATCCTATATATCGCAGGGGTCTGGTCCATGGCTGCCGACTTGTGGTCTGCGACGGCTGGGTGATGCACTGGTTGTGCCCATGTGCGCTGCGGCTAGGGTGATGATCTGTGGAAGTCCGGGTTGGAGGCTACAGGCTGGAGGCTTGCTTGATCGTCAGGAGCTGCGATGAGCGTTGACGCCAGCACCCACCGCTTGAGCCGCTTTGGTCGGGTATTGTATCATCGTCTCTCGGTCCTGGGATGGTCGGCCCGGCGCTTTGCCAGTGAATCGGGCACCACCGCATCGTTCCTGTCGGCAGTGGCCACCGGGTCGCGTCCTCCTCCCCTGGCCCGTTTACGCCCCTGGGCCGAGCTGCTGGGCCTTGACGGCGCTGCCCAGGAAGCCTTTGTCCTGCTGGGGCAGTTGGCCCATGTCCCACCCGAGCTGGCCCGGGCCTTTGACCGTCAAGTGTCAGCCTTGCTGGCGGCGGCTGCCGCAGGTATTGCGGTAGAGGGCATCGACACCCTGGGCCTCCTGGCCACTTGGCGGACCCCATGACCATAGCGGTGGTGATCGTGGTGGGCGGTACCGGAGCTGGCAAAAGCGCTCTGGCCGTGGCCTTGGCCCAAGCCCTCACGGGTGAGGTGGTCAGCGCCGATGCCATGGCCCTGTATCGTGAGATGGATATCGGGACGGCCAAGCCCAGCCTGGCCGAGCAGGGTGGAGTGCGCCATCATTGTCTTGATTGCGTGCCGGTCGACAGCCCCTGTGACATCACCCGCTGGCTGGCCATGGCCGATGACGCCAGTGCAGAGATCCATGCGCGTGGCCACCGGGTCATCGTGGCCGGCGGTAGTCCCCTGTACATCAAGGCCTATCTGGAGGGTCTCTCGACCGGGGCTCCCGGCGATCCGGCCATCCGGACCCACTGGCAGCAGCGTTATGATGCCGAGGGTGGAGAACGACTGCTGGCCGAACTGCAGGCTGTCGACCCCGAGTATGCTGCTCAACGGCATGCCAATGACCGTCGGCGGATCGTCCGGGCCCTTGAAGTGCATCAGATCACCGGGCGACCCTTCAGTTCCTTCCATGTCACCGACGGTCATCGTCGCGATTGTTATCGAACCCTGCTGCTGGGTCTGGCCTGGCCGCGTGAAGAGCTCCATCGTCGCATCAATGCCCGGGTCAAGGCGATGTTCGCCGCCGGCCTGGTGGAGGAGGTGGCCGCCCTGCGCCATCGCCTGGGTGACCAGGCTCGGCAGGCGGTCGGCTACAAGGAGGTGATCGCTCATCTCGACGGAGCCTACGATCGTGAGGAGGCCATCTATCGGGTGGCCCGGGCCACTCGTCTGTTGGCCAAGCAGCAGCGCACCTGGTTCAAGCGTTTTGCTGACATCGTCTGGTTGGACGGTGCCGCTCAGGATCTGACCCAGCAGGCCCTGCATCTGGCCCAGGACTTTCTGGCCCGCTGAGGGGCAGAGGGGGGCACATGTGCGCCATATCATCCTTCGTCGATCCGTGATAAATCTTTGCCCCGGCAGGGAACCGATGCTGGCATTGCCGACCGGTTGTGGTTAGCATCGCACAGACAGCAGCGTTACGAATCAACAATAACTGGCACAGGTGAGGTGATGAGCAAGCTTCGCATCCGCAACGGGCCGATGGCCGGACGGGAACGCACCATTGAGGATCAGGCCCTGACCATTGGCCGCGATGCCGAGGCCGGGATCCAGATCCTTGACCGCAGCGCCAGCCGTTTCCATGCCGAGGTCTTTCCGGTCGGCGGCATGTATTTTGTGCGGGATCTGCGCTCCAAGAATGGCACCTTCATCAACAATGATCGTCTTGAGGACGAAGAGCTGCTGCGCGAGGGGGATGTCATCAAGATCGGCACCACCGAACTGGTGTTCGAGGCCGGCATTGCCCTGACTGACGATGAGTCTTCAGAACGCATCGCCTATCAAGACGACAACGACCTGTTGTCCAACACCCTTGAGTTCCGCATCGATGACCTCACCGATCTAGAAGACGAGGACGATCAGCCGGCCTCGACCGCCGAATCCAACAACCTGCGTATTCTCTATCAGTTCGGTCGCATCATCAGCCGTTCGGAACCGCACGAGGTCACGCCCAAGGTGCTGGATTTCCTGCTTGAGGCCATGCCTGCCGAATCGGCCCTCATCTTCCTGCGCAATCGCCAGACCGGCAAGCTGGTGCCATCGACGGTACGCACCTCGGTGCCCCATGCCAACCCAGTGATCTCGCGCACCATCATCCGCCGTACGGTCAGCGAGCACCGGGCCTTCTTCACCGCCAATGCCGCAGAGGACAACCGCATTGACGGCGTCGATTCGATCGTCGCCCACAACATCCGCTCGGTGGTGTGCGTGCCCTTGACCGTTGGTGGCACGACGCGAGGGGTCTTGTATGTCAGCCGCGGTATCGGGGACAAGCCCTTTGAGCAGAATCATATGGAACTGCTGTCGGCCTGTTCGGTACAGCTGGGGCTTGCCTACCAGGCAGCCGATCAGCAACGGCGACAGCAGTTGATGATGTGGAACACCCTGGCCAGCATGGTTCAGGCCATGGAGTACCGGGCCGACCAGAAAGGCAAGGGGGCCCGGACGGCCCGGGCCGCCCGGGCCTTGGGTGGGGCCCTGCGTCTCTCCCGTGAAGCCACTTGGCGCCTGCAAGTGGCCGGTCTGCTGCATCATATCGTTGAGTTGTGCGCCCCTGATACCAGCGCTGATCGCGAGGCTGTGTTCGGCCTATTGGCCCAGAATCAGAGTCTTGACGAGATCCTGCCGATGATCCGCACCTGTCGAGAGCGTCTGGATGGTACCGGCCCCGGCGGCATCGCTGAGGAAGATCTGGATACTGAGGCCCGCATCCTGTCGGTAGCGGTGGCCTTTGAAGAGGCTTCCAGCAGTCACCCTGATGCCGACACCCTGGCGGTGATCGAGACCCTGGTCAAGGATCCCGGCTATGACGACCAGATCGCCGGGCAGCTCAAAGGCTGTCATCTTGATGGCAGCCTGTATGAAGCGATCTCAATCTGATATCCCGCTCTACGGGTGGTGACGGTTGAGGCGATAGAGCTGGGCCAGGATCTCGGCCAGGGCGGCGTACATGTTGGGCGGGATCTCGCTGTCGAGCTCAAGCGCTCCGAGCAGATGCACCAGATCCCGGTCCTCCCATAAGGGGATGCCGTGTTCCTGGGCCACGGCCATCAGGCGCTCGGCAATGCTGCCCTGCCCCTTGGCAAGCACCCGTGGCGCGTGGTCCTGTTGCTGATCATAGCGCAGAGCCACGGCTCGACGACGTGGAGCAGGCTTGGGGGCGTCAGTCATCAGTCAGCTCCGTCAAGAGATCATCGACGCGCAGACTGACCGTCAGACCTTGTTCCCGCAGGGCCTCGACGATGGTGTCGCGGGCCTCGTTGAGGCTGCGCAGGGCGGTTCCGGTCGCCAACAGGACGATTGCCAGAGGGAGATGGTCGACTCCGGTGCAGCGGATCGATATCGGTCCCAAGGCGCTCAGTTCGGCATCGACGCGCAGGAAGGTCGCAGTGGCACCGCGCGGACGACGGTGGCGCGAGACGGCGATCCGGGCAGGGATGGGGGCACCATCCTGGGCCAGGACCAAGGGCAGCACCGTGTCGAAATCCGCCAGACGAGGCGGCGGCAAGAGCAGATCGGCCCCGATCTGACGAGCCGCTTCAACGACCGTGGCAGCAATCTCAGGGCTGGCAGCAGTCTGTGACGTGTCGTTGCTCAGAGAGGCCAACTGCTGCAAGAGGCTCATGGTGAGCGGAATCGGGCTTGGCGCTGGGCCGGCCGTGACCTGTGACGACTCCGGCGGTGGACTGGACTGATCCACAGGTAGCGCAGCGCTTGGCAGGGCAGGTTGAGGAGGGACGGGATCAGCGATAGCCGGGGACGCGACACGGATTCCCGCCAGCGACAGGGCCTGACCCAAGGCCGTGGTGATTCCCTGGGCAAGATCCGGTACCACGATGGTGGACGTGGGCACTGCTGCAGGAGCGCTGCCACCAAGCCCATCGCCTGCAGGCGGCAATCCTGGCGCGGAGGCAGAAGGTCCAGCCGGGCTTGCGGGTCCAGGGGTCTGGAGGGGGGTGGGGGGCGGTGCTGGCGGCGCAGTGCTGGGAGGCGACGGCGTTGTCATGGGAGCAGCGGTCGCGGTGGGGCCCATGCTGCTCGCCTGGGGACCGGGCAGTCGGCTGGCCAGTTCCTGGAGAACGCTGACCAGACTA
>SLQH01000188.1 GCA_007131555.1 Planctomycetota bacterium
GACCGTTCATACTGACGGCATCCAGACGCATCTCGACCGGTTTGAAGACCGGGGTGATTGTCGTTCCGTCGCTGTCGATCAGGGTTACGTCCTCGGCTGTGATTTCTCCCATCCAGCCGTCATCAAGCTGGCAGATGTGGTGGGCGTGGGGCAGCAGGGCCGGTATGTCGGAGGCGATCAGATATTCGTCATCACCGCAGCCGATCATCAAGGGAGAGCCATGACGGGCCACCATGATGCGGCCAGGGCGGTCGGCGGCGAGGGCCGCGAAGGCGTAACTGCCGTCGAGGCGGGCGGCGGTGTTACGCAGAGCCAGCAGGGGGTCAACGTCGATTGCAAGGCGCTCGGCCAAAAGATGGGCGATGACCTCGGTGTCGGTCTGGGAGTTGAAGATCGCCCCCCGCTCTTCGAGCTCACGGCGCAGGCTCTCGTGGTTCTCGATGATGCCGTTGTGGACCACTGCCAGGGTATCGTTGATGGCACAGTGGGGGTGGGCGTTGATTTCCGTCGGCGGGCCGTGGGTAGCCCATCTGGTATGGGCGATACCGCAGCAGCCAAGCAGGGGGCGCAGGCCGAGCAGGTCCTCAAGCTGGCGCAGACGACCGCTGGCCTTGCGCACGTGCAACTCGTCGCCGTCGTGGATGGCCATGCCGGCGGAATCGTAGCCCCGGTACTTGAGACGTTCGAGACCGACCAAGAGCAGGGACTCGGCCTGACGTGGGCCGATGTAAGCGGCGATGCCACACATGGGATGGAGGTCTCCGCGAGACGCTAGGGAAGATGCTGGATATAGCGAGCACGATCCTGGAAGCTGCGGCCGCTGCCGACGGGTTCTGCCATCGACGGCGACAGGCGCCAGGTGCCGGGCTCAACATCGCCGCCGCGCGAACCGCAGCCGCTGACCAGGATTGGGAGGGCCAGGATGAGGCTGGCCACGACACAACGCAGGAATCCAGGCATGAGCGACATCATGGTGGCAGCTTCACTGGGGCCAAGGGTCAATCTGAGAGCCGATCGGGCGTGGGTGGCACGGCGGGACATCAGCGCAGACCCAGCTGGCGGACCTTGTAGCGCATCTGGCGGAAGCTGAGCCCGAGGCGGCCGGCGGCCTCGGTGAGATTATGGTCACAGGCCTCGAGAGCGGCGGCGACCAGACGTCGTTCACAGTCCTCCAGGTGGCGGGGGAGATCGATCCGGCCACCAGCCGCGACCTCGGTCAGGAGTCGGTCATCTGGGGTGCCACCCTTGGGCTCCAGGGCTGGCGAGGGGGGGCTGTCGGTCCGGCGTTCGATATGGATCTTGCGCCACATCTCGGTGGCGGTGTCGGCCATGTCTTCGAACATCTGCTCCAGGGGGATCAAGCCCTCGCCGGTCAGGGCGGCGCCGCGCTGGATGCGGTTGTCGAGTTCGCGCACGTTGCCCGGCCAGCTGTAGGCCTGGAGGGCCTCGATGGCCTGGGGGCTGAAACCGGTGATCCCCCGCCGCAGCCGCACCGCATGGCGGGCCAGCAGGTGCCCGGCCAGCAGGGGGATGTCCTCGGGGCGCTCGCGCAGGGGGGGCAGATCGACGGTGATCACCGCCAGCCGGTAGTAGAGGTCCTCCCGGAAGGTCCCGGCCTTGACCATGGCCGCCAGATCCTTGTTGGTGGCCGCCACCACCCGCACATCGCAGCGTTCCACCTGCGAGCCGCCGACCGGCAGGTACTCACCGCACTCCAGCACCCGCAGGATCTTGGTCTGGGTCTCGGGGGCGAGGTCGCCGACCTCGTCCAGGAACAGGGTGCCACCGGTGGCCAGGGCGAACAGGCCCCGGCGCTGTTCAATGGCCCCGGTGAAGGCCCCCCGTTGATGGCCGAACAGCTCGCTCTCCAGCAATGACGGGGCCAGGGCTCCGGAATTGACCCGCATCAGCGGCCCATCGGCCCGCAGCGAGGCATAATGGACGGCGCGGGCCACCAGTTCCTTGCCGACCCCGCTCTCACCCAGCACCAGGACCGTGGAATCGGTGGTGGCGATCTGGGCGATCCGCTCCTGGACCTGCTGGATGGCCGGGCTGATGCCGATCAAATGGATACCAGCATGTCCTTCGCCGGCGGAGTAGGCGGCCAGGAAGTGTTCGCGGGCCTGGCAGGCATTGCGGACGCAGGCGCACAAGGCCTGATTGTCGAACGGTTTGGTGATGAAGTTGTACGCTCCCAGGCGCATGGCGGTGACGGCGGTGTCCCAGGCGGCGTAGGCGGTCATGGCGATGACGAAGACCTGGGGATGCTCCTGGCGGCAGCGGCGCAGCAGTTCCAGGCCGTCCATGGCGTCCATGCGCAGATCGGTCAGGAGGACGTCGATGTCATGTTCAGCCAACAGGGCCATGGCGCTGGTGCCGCTGTCGGTGCTATGGACCCGGTGGCCATCGCGGCGCAGCACCACCCCCAGCATGTCACGCAGTCCGGCCTCATCATCGACGATCAGCACTTCACCCATGGTGGGTAGTCTAGCTGCTGAGCGGGGATGGCAACCAGCCATAGCCAGCGGGTCACGTTCCCTTAAAAGCGGAAGCCGATGGCGAAGGTGTACGAAAACCCGCTGGTGTTGTTGAAGACGTCGTTGTGGAAGCCCTGGCCGGTGGTGACGCCGAACAGATAGGCATCGGCGTTGGCTTCGGCTTGGAGGAAGATCTGGCTGGTGGGAACCAGGCTGATGCCCAGGGTGGCGAAAAAGCGCATGTAATCGATGGAGTCCCAGCGGATCTCATCGAGGCCATCGCTGAGGGGGTGGGCCAGGTTCCAGTACAGATGGTTGTAGGAGAAGCCGCAGCCGAGGTAGGGTCGCAGCGCGGCCTGGGGGGGCAACAGATAGCCATCGTAACGCAGTCCGCAGCCAATGGTCCGGGCCTTGACGCTGGCGGCATCGGCCAGGGAACCGGGTTCCATGTGGACCGACCCGAAGTTGAGAAAGGTGCCCAGGCGGTGGTAGTCGTCAAAATCGAACGAGGCGGTGATGCCGAACTGATACATGTGGGAGATGGCATCGCCACCGAGATGGGATATCTGGAACTGAGGCGACAGCGTGAGCGCCTCCGGATAGGGGGCCAATATGGCGGCGATGTGCAGCGAGGAACTGACCGCACTGCTGCCGCTGGCTACCGGGCGCGAGACCTGTGATGATCCGGAGCCACTGGCTCCGGACATGGCTGATGACAAGGTCTGTCCCCGGTGCCGCCGGGCGCCGCCACAGGCGCAGACGAGGCCTAGAGTCATGATGACGAGTCCGCAATGCCGTATTGAGAGCTGACGCATTGACTTGATTCTAACAGGTACGTCGATGCGGACAACACAGCTTGTCATGTCGTCCGCTCGTCCGGGCCTAGGAGTCTGTAAGGGATAGCGACCGAGCATGGCGCAGTGCATTTTCGAGACACGATTTCGTTGAAAACCGCAGCCATAGCCGTAGCTATGGTGAGGGTTTTCAGCGGAATCGGGGCCGAAAAGGCCAAGCCAGGCGACGTGTCAGTCTATTCCTTACAGGCTCCTAGTATGGTCTTGACCGTGGTCGGACATCCTCAGCATGCTGAGGGAGGGCCGATGCGCTACGCCGTTGGGGTTGGTTCGAATCTGGGTGAGCGGGTCGGCCATATCAGCGCCGCGGCTGAGGCCGTGGTGGCTGGGGGCTGGGCCAGTCTGGGCGCTGCCAGTCCCCTGTACGAGACCAGTCCGGTCGGGGGTCCGCCAGGCCAGGGTCCGTTTCTCAACGCTGCCTGGATCATATCCACACAGCTCGATCCCGTGTTCTTGTTGCAGCATCTCCTGACCATTGAGCGCCGCCTGGGGCGTCAGCGCCAGGAGCGCTGGGGACCACGCACCATAGATCTGGATCTGTTGTTGGCTGAGGATGGTCGGGTGATGAACCATCCCGACCTCAGCCTGCCTCATCCCTTGATGGCCACTCGGGCCTTCGTCTTGAGACCCTTGGCCGATATCGCCGGTGACTGGCGTCATCCCCTGTTGGGATGCACGGTGGCTGAACTGCTGGCCGCCTGCCATCACGAGGATGGGTCGCTGCTGCCGTTTCCTGATCAGGGCTCCGCTGCTTTCGGTTGGGGGGCCAGAGTCGTGACTGTCAATCGTGGTGACGGGCGCTAGCATGGGTGATCATGGCCCCAGCGTCGCATGATCAGGATGTCGCGGTGACAGCGCCAGACGATGATTCTGGTGCCTCCTCGCCATACATGGCCGGGGAAGACCGCCTGCAGCGTCTGCATGATCTGTTGGCGCTTGATCAAGCGGGTCAGGTGCCGACTTCAAGCCCCCTGGTGCCACTGTCACACCGTCGTTTACGCATCACGGCCATGGTCCGTCTGGCCCTGGTGGTGGTTGCTCCCGTGGCGGCATTGGCAACCGGGGCCAGGTTTGGTGCCGGGTTGCTGGCTGGTCTGATGATCCTGGCTCTGGTGGAGTTCCTGGCGCTCAGGAGTCCACGGATTCAGCGGCGGATCGGCTACGAGGAAATCGCTTTGACGGTGCTGCTGCAGGCTCTGCTGTCTTTGGCGGCTGGGGTCCTGCTGGGTATTGAGGATGTCCTGCCTGCGACCTGGACAGGTGGCCCTTGGCTCTTGTTGAGTGCGACCATTTTCCTGGCGCTGTTGACCGCGGTGCTGACCCTTGCCGGTCGGGCCCAGCCCGGCCCTCTGGGCCTGCAGTTGCAGGCCGGAGCCCGTATCGCCCGGGTCCTGTGCCTGACCACCATGGCTTTGATGATGGTCTGAAGCCGAGCAGGCTGTTGAGGGCCTACTCTTCTGTATCGGCGTCTGGGGCCAGTTCCTCAAAGGGGACTTCGAGGTGATCTTGCGGAGCACGCATGACTCGCCAGATGCACCAGGAGAACAGGGCGCTGATGCCGCCCACGGCGCTGATCATGATGCCCCAACCGACAGCGTTCATGGCTGGGCTCCTTGATGGACGGCATCCTGGCGCTTCCAGCGCTGGATGGCTTCGTGGATCAGCAGCAGGAAGAACAGGGCCACCAGGATCATGAAGGCGATGGTGCCCTGGACCACAGGGTTGCTGCGTAGGGCGTCGAAGTATTTGCTGCTGTGATCGCTGGTGGCCTGGGTCCATATCCAGGAGATGAAGATCACCAGCAGGAAGGTCGGGGTGACGTAGGTCAGCATCGGCTTGAGCCAGCGCGGGATCGGCATCTGGGCTCCATCGGCCAGTTCCTTGAGGCCTTTGTCTGCTCCAACCACCCAACTGAACAGGATGACCTGGATCAGGGCCATGATGAAGATGGCAAAATTGGTGATCCAGAAGTCCATGTGGTCGAGGACTGTGGCCCCGGTGCTGATCAGGGCGACAAACCCGGCTCCGATGCCGGTCAACACTCCAAGGATGGCCACCGAAGCATGGCGGCGCAGGCCCAGGCCTTCCTCTAAAAAGGCGATGGCCGGTTGCAGCATCGACAACGACGAGGTCACGGCGGCCAGGAACAACAGGAAGAAGAACAGCCCGCCAAAGAAATGCCCGGCCGGCATGTTTTCAAAGACCCCCGGCAGGGCGAAGAAGCCGAGACTCAATGAGGAGGCCCGTTCACCGGCATCGACAATCTGGCCGATGGGCACGAAGATGAAGGCCGCCGGCAGCACCATCATCCCGGCCAGGGCAACCTCAAAGAAGCCATTGCCGGTGGCTGCGGTCAGCGAACTCAGGGCGATGTCGTCCCGGCGTCGACTGTAACTGGCATAGGTGAGGATCACTCCCAAGCCGACCGACAGGGAGAAGAAGATCTGGCCAGCCGCCGCCAGCCAGGTGGATGGCGTCAGCAGGGCCTGCCAGAAGCCGACCGCAGTTACTACCCGGATCGGTTCGCCGCCGTCTACGGGGTTGCCTTCGACCAGGCGATGACCAACCGGATTCCACATGAAGCCCAGGCCGCTGTCGACCGTGCCGGTGACCGTTGTTGGCGCCAGGGTGCCCAGGCCCTCGACGGTGATGTCGGGCAGGTCGGGGGCGCGTTGGTGATCGGCCAGTTCGCTGGCGGGATGGTAGACCACCTGTTGCTGGGCTCCTTGTGGGTCGCCCAGGGTCAACACCCGTACCAGGATGATCAGGGAGCACACGATCAGGGCCGGCATGGCCCAGCGGCAGAACCATTCAATGCCCTTGTTGAGGCCCCGCCAGATCAGCAGGAAGTTGAGGACGAAGCAGATGAGAATGAACGGGGCTGCGCCGCTGGCAAAACGCCGCAGGATGTTGAAGTCGCCATCCATGCCGGCAAAGTCGACCAGATACGAGTTGGCGGCGCTGACCCCGGCGGCATGTAGTTCGGCATTGGTCAGCGAGGGATCGGCTTCGGCGGCCGTCTGCATCGCCGTGCTGACCGTGTGGCTCATGCCTCCCGACCAGTAATGCCAGGCATAGCCCAGGCACCAGGCCTCGACCGACAGGTAGTACATGTAGATGATCACCGGGATCAGCAGGGCCAGGACTCCGCAGTAGGCCGGGCCACTGCGCCCCCCGCAGGCGGCACGGTAGATGCCGGCGGCCGAATTGAAGCCCTTGCGTCCGCCGTAGCGGCCCATCGACCATTCAACCCAGGCGATGGGCAGACCGACCACCACGAAGGCGACCACGTAGGGGATCATGAAGGCCCCGCCACCATTGGCCGCCGCCACGCCGGGAAAGCGCAGGAAGTTGCCCAGCCCCACGGCGCTGCCGATCACGGCCAGGATGACGCCGGTACGGGTTCCCCAGGTCTGACGGGATTCAGGAGCAGAAGCGGTCATGGCGTACTCCTTGGTGGGTCGGTCATGTCAGCGACGACGTTGGCGACGGCGCTGTCGGGCGACCTGGACCGCCAGCCAGCCCCAGGCCATGCCGCACAGCAATCCAACGGTATGGGCCATGTTGGCGATCGGCCCCATCAGGCCTGTCCAGCAGAGGCCGAACCAGACCATCATGATGGCAATGGTAGTCGGGTCGAGGCGGACTCCAAACCAGGGATCGCCCCGGCCGCGTATCCACACGTAGCCGAATAGGGCGTAGACTACTCCGGAGAAGCCTCCGAAGACGCCGATCTGGTCGCTGCCCACGGCCTGCCATGCAAACTCACCAGCGTTGGACAGGATCCCGGACACGATCACCAGAAAGATCAGATGCCGACCACCCAGGCGCTGTTCAATGACGCTGCCGAGATGGTAGAGCCAGAGCATGTTGAACAGCAGATGGATGATGGTGAAGTGGATGAAGATCGGGGTCAGCAGACGCCATACCTGTCCGGACAGCAGGCTGCCGAGCAGATCAGGATCAAGCCCTTGCCGAGTCAGGGGCGTGAATGTCAGCCATCTCAGATGAGCGGGATTGCCGGACAGTCGGCTGCCGATCCCATCAGCGGCACCATAGGAGCACCACAGGGTGATGGCCACCGTCATGATGATCAAGGCCATGGTAGGCGAGGACCGACCAGGCCGGGGAGCCGTGGGGACGGCGACGCTGTCGACATTCTCATGCAGATAGGTTGACGCAGGGGCGGCGGCCGGTCGCTGGAGTTGCGTCGGAGCGGTAAAACGGGGGTTGTCTGGATCAGCCAGGAAGGCCGCGACGGCCTCCCGGCCCTTGCTCAGGTCTCGTTCGGCATGCAGCCACAGCGTCCAGTCACCCGTGCTGTTGGCCTCGGCGCTGCATTCCATGCCCTGGTGACGCAGGTATCCGGCGCAACGATGGCAGGAGGCCTCGTCCTTCCAGGTGTGCAGGGGTCGCATCGCAGCAGTCTGTAAGGGGCGCAGTGGGGCGCAAGGGTCGGCGATGGGCCGCCACCAGTACGGGGCCGATGAAGGAGGGCTTTCAGCCTAGGAGTCTGTAAGGGATAGCGACCGAGCATGCTCAAGCAGCTATGGAGAAGACTCTTGGTTTCGGACTCGTCAGTAAACGCCTCCTATCACAAAGCCATCACGTAGTAGCGCCGGCTTTAGCCGGCACGGATGGTGGGCTTTAGCCCGCCGTTCCACCACCAAACACCAGATCCCACCAACAATCACCCACGGCGTCCGTCCACCAAACTCCAGCTCCATCCAAAACCACCGCCCGTCACAAAGCCATCACGGAGCACCGGGCCTTGGCCCGTGTGCCTATGCGCGGCTGCCGTGTTTTCGCCGAATACCAGCCAGGACGTCGCCATGATGACCGTCATACGGCCTGTGGATCCCGCGACTCGTGATCATTCACGGCGATGATGAACGCAAGCGCATTGCGGCGATGATGCCGCCGCCCCGGCCTATGCCGGTCTCAAGGGTCAC
>SLQH01000310.1 GCA_007131555.1 Planctomycetota bacterium
AGCATGATCGACGGCAAGGCGCCTGTGCTACGGTTCGTCGATACCACGACTCGTGATGATGGGCGGGGACAAAGAGCGCAAGCGAAGTACGGAGACGATGACGACGCCCCGGCCCATAGCGGTCTCAAAAATCGTCGCCCGCCAATGTACGCGGGCCAAGGCCCGGTACTCCGTGTAATAATGCGGCTAGCCTAGGAGCCTGCAAGGATCCCACTGACACGTCGCTTGGCTCGGTTGCCATCCCTTACAGACGCCTCGCACCCCCTACCCGTAGGTATACCCCGGAAACAGATGGTTGACCATCAGCAGCCAGGCCGGGCCGATGACCCGGCCGGCGATGTTCCAGGCGATGATGATGCCGATCAGGGCCCAGCGGCCGTCACTGATCATGGTCATATAAGAACGGGCGCTGGCATACGGCAACACCAGCAAGGGCAGCCTGCTGCCGTCCAGGGGCGGCAGGGGCAAGAGGTTGAAGACGCACAGCAGGACATTGAGCGACAGCAGGATGCTGACCAGGCTGGCCAGGAGGTCGAGCATCCTGTGATCAGCGCTGACAGCGACCAGGCGATCAAAGGTCAGCGAACTCGGCGGGGTCCACCAGCCCAGGGCCAGGCCGAGATGGATCAGGCCGATGGCCACCAGCACCAGGACCAGGTTGGCGGCCGGACCGGCCAGGGCCATCAGGGCGCTGGCCCGGGGATGACGCAGAGCCCAGTCTGGGTTGATGGGGGCGCTGCCCCAGCCGAGCATCCAACCAGCCATCAGGAACGAGATCACTGGAACGACCACCATACCCAAGGGTTCACGCCGGATATGCGGACTGGGATCAAGGGTCACCAGGCCTGCGCGCCGGGCGGTGTCGTCCCCCAGCAGGCTGGCCACCAGGGCATGACTGGCCTCATGGCAGACCACCGAGACGATGAACACCAGCAACCAGGCGATGCCCAGGCTCAGTTGATCATTCATGCCTCGTCCTCCCCGGCCGCCGATGCTTGGTCATCCTCCGGTTCAGCGGTCTCGTCGTCGGCGATCAGTTGGGTCCACTCCACCCCCATGGTCTTGGCGGTGCGGGCACCCAGCTGGTGCAGCTTGCGGGTCCGGGTCAGGAGGTTGCCGCGGCCGCTATGCAGGCGGTTGCGGGCCTCGTCATAGGCGCTGCGGGCCTGATCGAGGCGCTGGGCGATGCTGCCGAAGCTGTCGAGGAAGCGCAGTACGGCATCGTGCAGCCGGCCGGCCTCCTGGGCGATGGTCAGGGCGTTCTTCTGCTGGCGTTCGTAGCGCCAGGCGCTGGCCACCGAGCGCAGGGTGGCCATCAGGGTGCTGGGACAGACCAGGACCACGTTGCGCCGGTAGGCCTCCTCGAACAGCTGCGGGTCGGCCCGGCCCAGTTCCAGGAACAGGGCGTCGATGGGCACGAACAACAGCACGTAGTCATCGCTGCGCAGGCCGCGGATGGTCTGGTACTCCTTGCCGGACAGATCGCCGACATGGCCCCGCACCGCCGCCACCAGACGATGCAGGGCGGCCTCGCGGGCGGCCTCGTCCTCGGCGTTGACGACCTCGATCCAGTGCAGCAGGGGCAGCTTGGAGTCGATGATGACATGCTGACCGTTGGGCATCCGCACCAGGACATCCGGTCGCCGGGCCCCGTGCTCATCGTCGCCGTCGGCGAAGTGCTCCTGGACCGTGTATTCCTCGTCAGGACGCAGGCCGGACTGCTCCAGGATCCGCTCCAGGACCATCTCGCCCCAGGCCCCACGCATCTGGGCCTGGCCCTTGAGGGCCCGGGTCAGGGCCCGGGCGTCGTCGTCCATGCGCCGGTTGAGTTCGCCCAGTTGGCGGATCTGTTCATGGAGGCTGCCGCGTTCATGCTGATCCTTCTCGCGCTGCTCGGCGATCTGGCGGCGGAAGGCCTCAAGATGTTCACGCAAGGGCGCCACGACCTGGCTCAGACGCTCGTCATGCTCCTTGCCGGCCTGTTCCCGGGTCTGGGCCAGCAGGCCGGCGGCGATGGCCTGGAACTGGTTGGCCAGGTCCTGGCGGTCACCGGTCAGGGCGGCGATGCGGGCGTCGGCGTGGGCCCGGGCATCCTCCAGGGCTTGGCTCAGGCGGGCGATCTCACAGCGGGCGGCGGCCAGTTCGTTGTGGACCGCCTGATGCTCCTCACGCAGACGTTCGGCGGCAGCACGGGCGGCCTCGGCCTCGGCCTGACGAGCCGCCAGCAGGACCAGGCGGGGCCGCAGCCACAGGAACACCAGGACCCCGGCCAGGGCCGCTGACAGCAGCGATGCCACCACGATCCATCCGATCATCAGGCCCCCTCCTCATGCGCCGCCAGCCAGGCCAGTTCCTCGGCCACCCCGGCCACCAGGGCCGCGTCATCCTCGGCCAGCAACGACCAGGTGTAGGTCTCGATGGCCAGGGTCGGCCTGAGACCCTGGCTACGCAGCGCCGCCAGCAGGGCCAGAGCCACCGAGGCGCTGGTGCCGACCCCCGGCAGCGGCTCGGGCCGATGCAGCGGGACATGGAAATGACTGCGCAGGCAGCGGGCTGCCTCCAGGGCCGGGTCGTCGGGGCGCAGGGCGTCAAGGTCGGGCAACTGGTGGACCGTCCCGGCGGCATCCTGCCAGGCGGTCTGATGCAGGAAGCGGGGTTCATGCCAGGCCGCCAGGGCGGCCACCGCCGGGCGATGACGGCCGGGCTGGGGCAGTTCCGGGCAGGCACTGATGTGGACCTTGGCGATGGGGATGCCGGCGGCGCAGAGGGCTGCCACGGTGGCGGCCGGGTCCTCGAAGCCGACCGCCAGATGGCAGGCGTCCAGACACAGGCCGAGATGCCCGGCAACCGCCGCCTGGGCGGCTGCGGCATCACCACCCAAGGCCGTGGTGGCGGCCGGCACCGCCCAGCGTGGCAGGTCCTCGGCCCACAGAGCCAGGACCTGATCGCTGCGTTCGATGGTGCACTGGGGCTCCGGCTCCAGGCCGATGATCACCCGGCGGCCGTGCTGTTGGGCCAGACGCCAGGCATGGGCCGCCACCAGGCCAAGATGCTGGGCGATGGCCTGGCGCTGGGCCACACCGCCACCCCAGGGGGCATAGCTGCCGGGCACGGTGCTGACACAGATCTCCGGGCCGGGGGCCAGGGCCAGGGCCAGGGTGGCGGCGGCGCAGGTCGCCTCAAGACGGGCGGTGGTGGTCCAGTCCGGCTGGTAGGCGGCATCCTTGACCCGCTCGGCCTGGAAGGGCAGCAGGGGAAAGGCGTTGATGGCGGTGATGGTCAGGCCGTGGTCGTGGCCGGCCGCCGCCAGGGCCGCCGGGGCCGCGTCATCAGCCTGCAGGGCCGCCAGCACGGCCTGGCCCAGATGCAGATCCAGGCCCAGGGCCGGCCAGCCCAGGCGCTGGCGCACGGCGGCGAAGAAGGGCAGGGTGCGGCCATGCAGATCGGCCAGGGTCTCGGCCGGCAGCAGATTGGAGGTGTAGCTGAGCATGTTCAGGTGTCATCCTCCGATCACCAGGCCAGAGGCAAGCCCGGAAGCCCAGGGCGCGCTGGCGGCAGGCTTGACGAGGCCGCCGGCAGCGCCAGGGTCAGACAGCGCGCCATGTCTGATACCGCCCCCCACATCCTCACCCATCTCCAGGCCCGGGTCGATGCCTGGCCCGAGGGCTTTGCCGATCACCTGCCCGAGGATGACTGGCTGGTCCTCAATACCAAGCCCCGGATGGAGAAGCGGCTGGCCGAGGAACTGCGCCAGTTCGGCATCCCTGGCCTGCTGTTCCTGGAGGACCGGGTCCACCACTACCCCGGCAAGGGGACCCAGATCAACGCCGTGCCGCTGCTGGGCGGTTACATCTTCGCCCATGCCGATGCCGGAGCCCGTGACCGGATGCTGCGCACCAATCGCATCCGCCACATCATGGAGGTCTGCGACCCCCAGAGCCTGGCCGCCGACCTCAGCGCCCTGATGATCCTCATCGACCGCCATCGTGGCCCCCACCGCAGCATCGTCATGCGCCCCGAACTGGTCCCTGGCCGCCGAGTCCGAGTGGTCAGCGGCCCCTTCACCGGCTTCGAGGGCATCATCCGCCGCCGTCAGGGGCAGGTCCGCCTGATCGTCAACCTCCATCTGCTGGGCACCTGCGTCTCGACCACCATCACCGCCCAGGACCTGGAGCTGGCTGATGGCCAGTCCTGACCCCCCCACTACCCCCGAGAGCCGTCTGCTCAGCCCCGACCTGGAAGTGTTGTGGGTGGCCCGTTTCGACTACCATCCCGGCGATGCGGTGGGGGTCCACGACCACGACTACTGCCAGATGGTGCTGATCCTCGATGGTCAGGGCCACTGGCTGCCTGATGCCAGCAAGGCCCTGGCGGCAGACCAGCTGGCCATCCTGCCACCGGTGCGGCCCCATGGCCTGCATGCCGACAGCACGGTCCGCAGCCTGGACATCAAGTTCCAGATCCACCATCCGCCCCTGGCCCAGGCCTTCGCCGCCCTGCCGGCCCTGCTCGATCCGGCCCCTGCCACGGCTGCCCGCCACCTGCATGCGGTGTTGGCAGCGGCCCAGGACGGCCCCCGGCGCGACGAACGCAGCCAGGCCGCCCTCCAAGTCCTGCTCCTGGAGATGATGATCGCCCACCAGGACCCCGCCGTCCTCCCCCTGCGCATCGATGAGGCCATCGACCCGGTGGTGCGCCGACTTCTGGCCATCTTCCATGAGCAGCTCGACCAGCCCCTGGACGGCCCGGCCATGGAACGCCTGTCCGGCTACAGCTACCGCCACCTCAGCGCCCGCTGCCGCGAGGAATACGCCTGCACCCCCAAGGAACTGCTGCGCCGCCAACGTCTGGCCCGGGCCCGTGAACTGCTGCTGTTCAGCGACCTGCCGGTCAAGGCCGTGGCCCAGCGCTGTGGCTTCGCCACCGTCCACCACTTCACCCGCTGCTTCAGCGCCGCCGAAGGCGAAGGCCCCGCCTCATGGCGCAGCCGCCACGGCCACGCCCACGCCCTGGCCTGCACCGTCCACCGCACCTTCACCAACCAGTTGCTGGTGCGCGGGGAGGGCGATGAAGAGCATGTCGCGCCAGGTTCATAGCTGAGACCCTACGGCGCCTAGTGTGGAGACACGGAAATTGGTTTCATAAGTCGAACATCGTGTGGCAGATACTAGGCGTCGCGAAGCGGAGCAATAGCAGCGCTATTGTGAGCGGAGCGCAACGAAGCAGATGCCATGCGAGGCGAAGACTTATGGGAGTTATTTATGGGTCACCACACTAGTCCTCATCAATGCTCAGCGCCAGACGGAAGCCGGCGTTACGCAGGGGCACGCGTTCATCGATGATGCGATAGGCGTCAGAGCGGAAACGACGGGCATCACGATCAGTCCAACTACCGCCACACAACAGCCAGAAGGGCCCCTCGACATGGTGGTCGACCATTTCGGCCACTGAACCGGCCAGATCATAGACTCCCTGGGGGCTGCGATCATCGGGAAAGCTCCCGACCGGACGGTCAATCCGACCCCGACCATGGCCAGCACTGATATGTGAATGGCAACGGCTGAGATTGGCATGCCGACCCCAGGGATAGGGACGGCCGTCACCGCCCTGAGCGGCCAGTTGCCATTCACGGGCCGTGGGCAGGCGCCAAGCGATGCCATCACGCTGGCGGCGCCAGGCCAGATAGTCACGGACATCAAGTAGACTGATGCCGGTGACCGGCAAGCGAGCATCAGCCGCGAACCATTGTTCGCCTGCTTCTTGATCAACACCACGCAGCAAGGGCCGGAACTCCCATGACCGGGCCCCATACCATGACAACGAACGGCCGCGTTGATCGAAGCCGGGGTACCAGAGGCTGTGGTCAGCCCCGAAATGGGGCCGTGGAGCCAGAATGATCGGCTCCAGACCACGTGACCCATCCTCGGCGAGGCGACGGGCGACGAAGCCCTGGATATGCTCACGGATGCGTTGCTGGACCGGTCCATCGTTGATGAACTCCAGCCACTCAGCGATGGTCACTTCGTAACGGCCGATAGCGAAGCCGGGCACATCATCACGGCTGCCGTCCTCCTCAATGACCAAGCCACCGGGAATGAAGACCATGCCATCCGGCAGTTTGGGATGATCAGGGACCACGATGTCGTAAGCGATACCGGGCAGGAAGCGGCGGGCCTGGACCACTCCATCGTCACTACGCAGTTCATAGCGCCCCGCCGGCACGACGATGGTGCCGGCATTGGTGACCGTATAGCTGGGTGGATCCTGGCCGTCATGATCATCCAGGGCCGTGAGCCGGACCGTCGTCGCCACCTCAATGGAGATCTGGGATCGTCCGGAAAAATGCAGGGGATACCGTTGCTCATCGTCGAACACGGCCCCCAGTCTGGCTGAGGCGTCAGCCACGACCAGATCACCGCTGAGCACCGACTCCTCTACCCGGGCTGCGTAGAAATCAGCCAGACGGCGGCGCACCACAGGATAACCGGGGGCCAGCGCATGGGCTGACTGGAGCACGGCGTTGGCCTGGGCCAGGAGCGCACTGCGCTCACGTTGCTGTTGATCAAGGCTGGCCTGGAGACGGTCGTGATCATGACGCACGGAGGCATCTGCGGCATCGGTCTCGAGACGACGGGCCATGATCCGCAGGCGCCGCCGCTGCTCCTCGACCGTCTCCCTGATGGTATGTGCCCGTCGGCCCAGCTCGTGGGCCTCACTGAGCAGATCATCAGCCCGGCTTTCGTCGATACGACGTTCAGTCTGGGCCAGGGCCGTCTCCATTTTCGACAGAAGATCGTAATCATCGCTGACGGGCCGCAATTGAGCCAAGGACTCACGGGCCAAGACGACATCCTTCTCGGCGATGGCCGCTCGGATGCGCTCAACCAGTTGGGATGCTGCACGTTGGCGCTGTTGTTGAGCCAAGCGCTCCTGCTGACGCTCATGGGCCAGGGTGTATTCCTGGAGCAGATCGGTCGCCGCCGGAGGCTGGGCGAAGGCCAGGGCCGCTGTGACTGCGGCGACGGCGTCATCATAACGTTCATCAGCAGCATGCGCTCGGGCTCGATCGAGCAGGGCTTCGGCTGTAGCCAGGCGCTCGGCGATGCGCTCCTGGGCCATGCCCTCGGCAATCTGTTCACGGAGGGCCACGATCCGTTCATCGCGGGGAATGAGTTCCTCCGCCACCGCCAGGCGTTCATGGGCAGCGTTCCATGACCCGGCATCCACGAGATGGTCGGTCTCCTTGATCAGAGCATCGGCCCGCACAATGGCTTGTTGTCGTTCGTGGTCCTGCAAGCGGGCGGCAATGCGGTCGCGATGCTCAAGGATGTCGCTGGCTTTGATCAGATCATCCAGGCCACGATGCTGCCACTGCTGCCACTCCTCCTCCCCCAGGGACAAGCCCAGGGCCTGGGTGAGGGCATCCAAGGCATCGGTCAGGGCAGACGTTTCCGCCACAGCCTCATGGTCTCTGGCCTGGGCCAACAAGGCCCCTGCCCGCTCCATCCGATCATTGATGGCCTCGCGCTCCTGGATGCGCTGGCGATGGCGCTCCAGAGCCTGACTGGCCCGCAGGTGAGCCCGGTCCACCTGGCGATCATCAGGATCATATTCACGGATCAGCAGGTAGATCTGCTGAGCAGCTTCGTGGTCCTGATCACGTTCGGCTGCCGCCGCCTGCTGCCATAGGCTGCGCAGATATTCGCGCCGTTGCATGCTCTGCCAGCCCAACACCAGCAGCCACAGGCCCACCATGATGACCACGGCAATGGCAGCCGTCCGCAACTGGGTACGATGAAAGCTGATCCACCGGGCCATGCGCTCCAGGCGGGTCTCCGCATGGGCGCTGACCGCCAGACCGGCGAGGTAGTGCTGCAGGTCGCGTTGCAGGGTGGCGACATCCTGATAGCGATCATCCTGCTCCAGGGCCATGGCCTTGTGGATGATCGACACCAGGGGCGGAGGGACTTCGTGGGCCGAACAGATGTCATCAAGACGGGTCCAGTCTCCCCTGGCCACCTGCATCATGACGGCATCGCCACTACCCCGGCGATAGGGACTGCACCCAGCCATCATATTATAGAGGATGACACCCAGGGCGTAGATGTCGCTACGGGGATCGACCTGCTCATTGAGCCCCATGGCCTGCTCAGGACTCATGAAGGCCGGCGTGCCGACCGCATTGCCGAGTTTGGTCCGCTCACTGTCATCGCTGGCACTGGCGCTGACCCCAGCCTGTGAACGCAGACTGACGACATCGCTATGTCCCATGATCTTGGCCA
>SLQH01000421.1 GCA_007131555.1 Planctomycetota bacterium
GGAATCAGGCCGAAATGGACCAGGTCTTCGGGAATGACCTTGGCCAGCAGGGCGTCTTCTTCTTCCTCGGCGCTGGGACCAAAATCCTGATTGCCATCATCATCAAAACGGAACCCCAGGATGCGGTCGCCAGTACGGCGGGCTACGATCTCGCCCAGACCGGAGAAGGCGCCGCCACAGACGAACAGGATGTCCTCGGTATTGATTGAGAGATATTTCTGCTCGGGATGCTTACGACCGCCCGTCGGTGGAACATTGGCAGTGGTGCCCTCTATGAGTTTGAGCAGACTCTGCTGGACCCCCTCACCGCTGACATCGCGGGTAATGGAGACATTGCCGCCCGTCTTGGCGATCTTGTCGATCTCATCAATATACAGGATCCCGGTCTGGGCCCGCTCAATGTCGAAGTCGGCACTCTGGATCAGACGCAACAAGAGATTTTCGACATCCTCACCGACATAACCCGCCTCGGTGATGGTGGTGGCATCACCGATGGCGAAGGGCACATCCAGCAGACGAGCCAGAGAACGGGCGATCAGGGTCTTGCCACAGCCGGTTGGCCCCAACAGCAGGATGTTCGACTTCTCGATCTCAACCTGCTTGCCGAGGCGCTTGTTACGCAGACGCTTGTAATGGTTGTACACCGCCACCGCGATGATCCGCTTGGCCTGCTCCTGACCGACCACCTCTTCGTCAAGATGAGCCTTGATCTTGACCGGGGTCAGATGATCACCGGGAAGCATCTTACGGGTCTTGTCTTTCACCGGCAGGGAACCGTCGTCCCCCCCCAGCAAGGTGCTGCAGACCTCAACACATTCATTGCAGATGAAAATCTTCTCAGGCCCGGCAATCAGCCGCTTGACCTGCTGGGCAGTACGGCCGCAGAAGCTGCACTGGTCACTGTTGCGTCGGGAACCACGGGAAGGGGTCTTGCCACTCATGGTCGACAAGCGTATGGCACCGGGCCCTGACGACAACCGATTGCCGACAGACCATAACGCGCAACGCCCCCCAGGCCTGACTTGCGCCCGGTCGAGAAGGACCAAGATCCTTCCCAGACCAACAAGCAATGCCCCGATACGGCCCAGTAGCTTAGCGGAAGAGCATCGGTTTCCTAAACCGAAGGTCGATGGTTCGAATCCATCCTGGGTCGATGACAGTTACATGGCTTCACCAGGAGTCTGTATGCCTAAAAACGGCAGTTGGACTTTAGGCTTTGGACCTTAGGGTTGCTTCTCAAGCAGATATACGCAGTCAAAATCGGTTCACCTTTTGGATGAAAGCCCGAATCTGTCTATATCGGCTTGTACAGCAACCCTACAGCCGCAAGCCGATAGCCGGATTTAGGATCACAGAGGCAGGCCGCAGGGGCTGGAACGAGACGGCACATCACATGGCCAGTCCCCAGACCCCAGTTCAACGACGCTCGACAACGTCATCGTCATCGCTGGCTGCCTCGTCCGGAGCGGCCTCGTCTGAGGACGCCACTTCGATCACGGCTGGGGCCGCGTCGTCCTGGCCTTGGTGCCAGGTCCGGATCAGTTCCGCAAAGCGCTGGTTGATGTCGACATGCTCACGCGGCACCGGGCCGATGGCCCGCCAACGGTCCTGGAGACGACGAACATCATCGGCAAACCAGGCGGCATGCTCCTCGCTGAGCAATTGGGTCAATTCATCAAGGATGGCCTGCTTGGCCGTCAGGTTGTCCTGACGCTCGGCATCTCGGGCCGCAAACCATTCCTGCAAGGCCTCACGGATACGTCCGCACGCGGCGTCATAGCGCTGACGGAGATCTGCCATCGCCGCCCTCGGCACGAAGCCGACAGCCCGATACTGGGCCTGCAGGTTGCGCATGTCATCGAAGAAGTCGGCTTCTCGTTTGCCGCCGATGCTGGTGCCTGCCCGGAAAGCTTCGACAGTCTCGGCCAGTGATTCCATCTGGGCACACAAGGCCTGCTTGGCTTCCAGATTCTCCTCCTGCTCGTGGGCTTCCATGGCCCGACGCTGGCGCAGACCGGCGTAGAAACGGTCCAGCAGGGCCTTGTAGCGGCCCCAGAGTTCGCGGTCATGCTCACGCGGAACCGGCCCGATCTCCTTCCAACGGGCCTGGATCTCCTTGATCTTGTCGGTGCGCATGCTGCGCTCACCATCAGCCTCTGTGGCCCCAACATGCAAGGGGGCGTCATCCAACTGGGTCTCCAGTTCGGCGATCAGGGCATTCTTGGCCGCCAGATTGGCGACGCGCCGTTCATCACGGATCGCGAACAGGGGCTGGAGACGCTCATAGATGCGATCGCAGGGTTCCTTGAAGGCCTCCCACAGGGCATCACGACGCTCACGCGGCAAGGGCCCCAGGTGCTTCCACCGTTTCTGGACATCCTTGACCGCCTCGGCCAGGGCTTCCAGAGAGGCTTCGTCAGCATGGTCTTGGTTCGACTCGGCCAGGGCGACGGCCTCGGCTACCAGGGCTTCGGCGTGGGGGATGGCGGCAAAGCGTTCCCATTCGCGTGCTTCGTAGAGGGCTCGCAAGGGAGCATGAGCAGCGTCACAGGCGGCTCGGAAGGCCTGGCGCAAGGGGCGCACGCGTTGCGCCGGGACCGGGCCGATCGCCCGCCAGCGCTGCTGCAGATCACGCAGGGCTTCGCGCCGAGCATCGGCCTCTTCGGGCCCCACAGTGGCAACGGCCAATGCTTCGGCCTCAGCCACCAGAGACTCCATCTCGGCAACCCGTTGGCTCCGTTGCTCATCGCGCTGGGCCATGTGATCGCGGCGGCGCTGCTTGAATGCCGCGTAGACCTCAAGAAAGCGTTGGCGCCAGGCATCGGCACCAGGGGTCTGCAACCAACGCTTGTCAAGCACCTTGAAGGCGGCGTCGGCATCACGCCAGTCATCACGCTGGCTCAAGGCCTCGGCCTCCTCCAACAGGGCCGCCACCGGCTGGGGCGGCGGTTCTTCGTCGCCAGCCACAGTGGCCGTTGCGACCACAGCTGGGCCTGGAGCAAGACCCTGGCACAGATCGACAAAGGCCTGCTGCTGCGCGGCCGTGGCCGCTTCGGCGATGACCTCCCAGGCCTGTCGCCAGGATGCCAGCAGGGCCTGCCGTTGGCTGTCATCTTCCGGCACCCCGTCGTTGACTGCCGCCTGCCAATCATCCAGCAGGGCCTGCCGGGCAGCCTGATCCTGGGCAATGGCCGCGCGCCGCTCCTGAACCCGGACGGCGGCGGCTTCCAGGGCCGCCGTGACCTTGTGCGGTAGACCGTCATCGGGAGCCTCAGGGTTCTGCTCCTGGGCCGTCGCCCAGTCCTGACGGCAGGCGGCGATGATCTCTTCGGCCCGCTCCAGATCGTCAGTGACGGCCTCGATCCGCAGACGTTCGAGCAGACCTTCGCCACAGCGGGCCCGTTCTTGGCGCTGCTTCTCCGGCGAGGGCTTGGCCCGTTCGGCGTCCATGGCCGCGATGCGCTCCTCGGCCTGTTGCCGCAGACCGGCATCCTTGGCCTTCTTGACCACTTCCTTGAGGGCCTGACGTCTGTCGATGCGTTGCAGGGCCCGAGGCGCAAAACGACCGCTCTGATCCTGGATGACGATGGTCGACCACAGGGTGGGGCTGGGGGAGGCCCCATCAAGCCGGGCGAAGGCGGCATCGCGCACCGCCTGATCATCGGCCTGAAGAACGATCTGGACCAGGGCGCTGGCCTCGGTGATATCCTCCAGCAGGGCGGCGGCAGTGGCCAGGGGCCGCCGCTTGACGGTCTCCACGGCGATGCCAGCCAGCTTCTCACGGGCCAGGGCGACGATCTCGGCATCGGGATGGCGGGTCAGTTCCTGCAACAGGTCGGCTTCAGCGATCTTGGCCGCCGCTGCTCGGCGCACCTGGGCATCGGCATCGCCCACCGCGACATCCATCAAGCGGGCCTGATCAGCCACCGGCAGGGCCCTGACTGCCGCCAAGCGGGTCCGGGCGTCACCGCCCTTGACCGGGGAACGTCGCAATCCAAGCCATCCGAAAATACCCATGCCAGCCTCCCTGTGTCAACAGTGCCATAGTCCACAACCCACGGGATGCGGACCCCTCGTCCTGGCCTCAAGCCAGGCGACGACGAAAGCGGACACAATTGGGACAAGCCGACGCCGGTCAAGCAGCGCTTCACCCCCCCAGGGAGCGCATCACCATGACCGTGAACTCCTGACCGACCCCGATGACCAGTTCCAGGAAGGTCACCGCCAGGGG
Source organism: Planctomycetota bacterium (assembly GCA_007131555.1). GTDB lineage: Bacteria > Planctomycetota > UBA11346 > UBA11346 > UBA11346 > SLQH01. The sequence goes on from SLQH01000421.1 coordinate 4,232, forward strand.
CACGCCGAGATAGAGCATCAGCATGGTGATCAGGATCTTGTTGATGAAGGTGATCATCAGCAGGTTGATCTGAGGGATGGTGCGGGCGATGACGCCATCAGCCACGGTCAGGGCCATGATCGCCGTCATCACCGGAAAGGAGAACGACAGGGCGATGATGAAGACCTGTTGAGCCCCGCCAGCGGTGGCCATGCCCAGGCCGCCCAGGGCCACGCCACCACCAAGCGGTACCACCGCAAAAGAACGTTGCAGGGCAAGCAGGAAGTGATGATGACCGTTGAGACCCAGAAACAGGGCAACCACCGCCAGGTGAAAGATATGACCGACCGGGCCGGTGGTCTGTCCGGCCCCGGGATCGAAGTATTCAGCGGCTGCAAAACCGGCTTGTCGCCCGATCAGATCGCCGCCGAAACGGACCGCCTCCAGGAACAAGGCGAAAAAGTAGCCGATGATGACCCCCACCAGCAACTCGGTGCCCAGGCCAATGACCAGGGGCAGGCCGGCGATGCCCACCGGCAGATGCAGCACCGGCACCAGGATCATGGTCACCGCCAGGGCCAGGAGGGCCTTGACCTGAGGAGGAGCGTATTCGCCGCCAACCACCGGGGCGGTCAGGAACAGGCCCAGGACCCGGGCGAAGATCATCAGGGCCGGCGGCAGAGCCTCGGCCCAGGCGATCAACTCAGCGCCCATGCCGCACCATCGTCACCATGCCGCGATCTCCGGGAGGCGGGTCCACAGCTCGGCGCTGAACGACACCAGGGTCCGCAGCATCCATGGTCCCAGGATGACCATCACCGCCCCGATACCGAGGATCTTGGGGACAAAGCTCAGGGTCTGTTCCTGGATCGAGGTGACGGCTTGTAGCAGGCCGATACCCAGACCAAGAGACAAGGCCGCCAGCAAGGGCGGCAGCAAGAGGATCATGCCGGTATAGAAGGTCAGGCGCATCACCTCGACCATGATGTCCGCCGTCATGCGGTACCTCCGTGAGTCAGGCGTAGCTCGCGGCCAGACTCTGGACCAGCAGAGCCCAGCCATCGACCAGGACAAATAACAGAACCTTGAAGGGCAACGACACGATGACCGGCGGCAGCATCATCATGCCCAAGGCCATCAACACCCCGGCCACTACGATGTCGATGACCAGAAAGGGCAGGAAGATGATGAAACCCATCTGGAAGGCGGTCTTCAGTTCTGAGGTGATGAAGGCCGGGATCAGGGTCGACAGGGGCACGTCAGCGATGGTGCGGGGCCGTTCGCCGCCGCGCATGCTGATGAACAGGGCCAGATCCTGACGCCGGGTATGGCGGGCCATGAAGTCGCGCACCGCGTCACCGGCGGCCGCCATGGCAGCGGCATCGTCTACTTCCTCACTGAGATAGGGCTGGATGGCCTCGTCGTTGACCCGGTCAATGGTCGGAGCCATGGTGAACAGGGTCAGAAACAGAGACAAGCCCAGCAGGACCTGGTTGGGCGGCAGGGTCTGGGTACCAAGGGCCTTGCGAACAAAGCCGAGAACGATGACGATCCGGGTGAAGCTGGTCATCATCATCAGGAAGCCGGGAGCCACCGACAGCAGGGTGATCAGCAGCATCACCTTGACGGTGTTGCTGTACCCTTCGCGACCACCTCCGGCAGCGATCGACACCGAGATGCCGCTGGCCCCATCCACCGCCCCCAAAGGCACAGTGGGGTCTTCACCATCAGGGGCGATCAGTTCGGCCTGCGAGGTGTCCACCACTCCGACCGGCAGGATCACATCCTCGGCACTGGACCCGCCCGGCAGATGCACAGCGGGAGGCTCTACAGCCAGCGCCGAGACGCCCGCCACCAACAGCCAGATCAGTAGGATACGCGTGATCACGAGCGCTTCCCCAACAAGGAACGCAGACGTTCCTGGAAACCGGAGACCGCGGCATTGTCGTCGGGCGGCACGGTGGCCAGTGGCTCGGCCACGGTCGCTGAACCGTCACCCTGCACAGCGTCCGCATCCAGGGTCGCCAGATGGGCCATCTGCTGCTCACCATGGCCCACCACCAGGACCTGGCCACCGATGCGGACCAGGGTGATCGATCGTTTGAGCCCCAGGGGGACGCTCTCGATCACCTCCATGTGGCGACCATGGGGATGCAGCCAGCGTCGGGTGGCCCCCAGACGACGCAGGGCCAATCCCAGGGCCACAGCGATGCCGACCACCAGGATGAGTGAGCCCAGCATGGTCACCAGGGTGCTGCCGACATCAGCTGAAGTGCCGATCTCTGAGACCTCTCCTGAACGACCGACGGCCTGATAGTCGGCCTCTGTCGGCATCAGATCGCTATCGGGGTCGACAATCGGTTCCTCGGCCATGCCGACAGTGATGCCCACCAAGACCAGCAGAACCCTGACAGCATGCGTCCACATATTCCACACCTCGTGCTTGAGACCGCAACAAGACGACTGCCGGTCGTCCTCAGATAGATCAGAAGTGCAGATGCCGTGCCAAGGAGTCCATCGGGCTTGGATCAGACGCCGTAGGCGCCCAGTCATGATCACTGCTTGTCCACAGGCCACGCAGACCATAATGATGTCGTATGCGGTCAATGCCATGGCTCTGCGCAAGCGCCGTTGCGGCGCTGATGATAGCGCTGTGGTGGAGAATCCCTGTCTCCACCCAGGCCCAGGTCGTAGACCACCACGTCGTGGCCCCAGCCAGCACCCCTCCCAGGCCCAGCCCTGCCCTCGGGACGCCGACCACTGCCTGGCCGAGCCCTGATGGCGACAGCTTCCTGCAACTCGGCGTGGTCTTTGCCGGCGATGCCGACTCGGCCCTGGCCGGCGGCATGATCGACCACCATGACCCGGAACTGAGCCACAGCGCCCTGTTCGCCACCCACGATGGTGGCCAGCACTGGCGTCAGATCGGCCCTGCCCTGCCCGGTCATCGGGTGATCGGTCTCTTTGCCCAGGGCCACGACCAGCTGTGGGCCCTGGTCCATCAGGATCGGCACCGTTCTGCCGCCACGGCCCTGCTGCACAGCCCTGATGGCGGTGAACACTGGCTGCGGCATGACCTGACCATCGCTCCGCAAGGGCCGGTCCACATGGCCTTCAGCGGCAATGGTCATGGGGTCATGGTCGATCATCATCAGGCTGATGGCCGCCGCTGGTTCACGACCGATGACCATGGTGCCAGCTGGCAGTTGATCCAGAGCCACCAGAGCGGTCTGAGACCGCTGACTGATGATGGCCACGTCACTGCCGCTGATGGCTGGAGCTGGAAGATCATCGACAACCGTCTCTATCGACGGCCGCCCGGCGGCTCCTGGCAGGCAGTGCCCAGCCAACCAAGCGATGATTACAACCAGCCACTGGACCCGGATCTGTTCGCGGCCCGATAGCTTGTTGCCTGGACCGGTATTCATCCGAACCTGTGGGCATGGCCAAGAAACCCGGTTTCGCCTGCGACCAGTGTGGGGCTGCCAGCCCCCGTTGGGCCGGACGCTGTCCCCACTGCGGGGCCATGAACAGCCTGCGCCAGCTGCGCGGTGATGAGGCCGCCCTGCTGGCCGATCGTGACGACCAGCGCCAGGCCCTGGCCGCCCTCCAACTGGAGACCCTGGACCAGGACCTGCCCGACGCCCCGCGCCGCAGCAGCGGCCTGGGCGAATGCGACCGGGTCCTGGGCGGAGGCCTGGTGCCGGGCAGCGCGGTGCTGCTCAGCGGTCAGCCGGGCATCGGCAAGTCGACCCTGCTGGCCCAGGTCTGCGCCGCCGTGGCCGGGGGCGGCGGCCGGGTGCTGTACCTCAGCGCCGAGGAATCGACCTCTCAGATCCGCCAGCGCTGCCGCCGTCTGGGCCTGGGCACGGCCGGTTTCCACCTCGCCGCCACCGCCGACGCCCGAGCCGTACAGGCGGCCATCGCCAGCGCTGAGTACGACCTGGTGGTGATCGACTCGATCCAACTGATCAGCAGCGAGACGGTGGACGGCGGGCCGGGTTCGGTGTCCCAGGTCCGGGCCTGCGCCGCGACCATGGTCGAGGCGGCCAAGGCC
>SLQH01000442.1 GCA_007131555.1 Planctomycetota bacterium
CGGCGTTCAGGGCCGGAGAATATTACGGTCGTGCTGGCCAGGAGGCGCAGCAGGTGGCCGAGTTCCGGCGTATCAATCGTCGGTACAAGGGCACCGGTTTTGAGAGCCGGGCCCACGTCTGGCTCCAACGCAATGGCTATGCTGCTGGTGGCGGGGCCGAGGCTGAAGAATGATCTACCGATATGCATGATCTCGTGGACAACAGCGCTATCTCCAGGTCAAGGGAGTGTTTCATGATCCGACGGTTCTTTCATAGACTGTGTCATCCGTGCTTGATGACGACAGTGTTGATCACCGGTGCTGCCGTGTGGAGCGCTCCTGGGGTGGCCCAGGATGATGGTTCCGCCGCTGCCATTCGCCGTACAGCCATGGATCGTAGTGATCTGGAGGCTCGTCGACTGTTGCGAACCGCTGTCCGCTATATAGAAGAGCAGGAGGCTGAGCGTGGCATCCGCGCCGTTGAGAACCTGCTCCAGCAGTACCCTGAGTCTGAAGTGCGCTTTGAGGCCCATCTGGTCGTGGGTCGACATCTTCAAGAGGACGCCGGCGATCCCATTCAGGCCATTGAGTGGTTGACCCGCAATCGGATCCTGGAACGGCGCGAGCAGCTGAATCCGGAGCAGTTGGAGATCCTCCTGGAATCCTTGTACTTGCTTGGAGTCTCGTACTATCATACGGGGCAGTACCCTCAGTTGTTTTCGACCCTGCGCAGGATCGTCACCCAGCATCCCAATTCGGTATGGGCCAACCAGGCCTACTACTATCTGGGCATGGCTCACTTTGCCCAGCAGAACTGGCCCCGGGCGATCGAATATCTGAGTCTGGTCGGCACTTTTGTCGATCCTGAGGCGCCGACCGCTGAGTTCGTGGAGGCTGGTCGCCGATTCTACGTCAAGGTGCAGGATGGAGATCTGCCGACCTTGGTACGTTTGACTGGGCAGCGTCCTCAGGTCCGGGTGACCACCAGCAGCGGTGATGTCGAGTTCATCCGTCTGTCGCTGTTGTCATCACATGAGGCCATCTACATTGGTTCCATCGCTACCGCGGTTGGCATGCCGCAGGCCCAGGACGGCACTCTGCAGGTGCTCAGCGGTGATACCATATCGGTTGAATACATTGATGAAAACACCCAGACGGGAGAACGCAATGTGCCTCGTCAGGCTGAGGCCCAAGTCGTCTCATCAGGCACCGTGTCTTTTGTCAAGGGCACCCTTGTCGAGTTTGCTACTGCGGTCTTCACTGGTCAGGATCTCTTTGTCAACGTCCGAGATGCCGATCTTGATGTCAGTGATCGTGCCGAGACCGTGACAGTACGGGTCGTGAGTCGCTACGTCAGCGATGAATTCGGTGACGAACAGATCGTCGCAGATGATGGTGACGATGATCCCTGGGGCTTGGTCGAAGAAGAAGAGACCGGGCCTCGCTGGGTGATACGCGATGAGGTGGCCCTGGTCCTGCGTGAGACAGTCATTGATGAGGAGACCGGTCGCATCATCGACAGTGACGTGGTTCGTTCAGGCAACTTTGTCGGATCGGTGCGGGTTGAAGCGCCGCGTAGTGACGGTAGCAATCATCCTGGCAATGACATTCTCACTGCCATGCAAGGTGATGAAGTGGTTGCCTATTATGTCGATGAAATGCATATCGGCGGTGCCTTTGATCGGGAGGTCACAGTGTCTTTGCCGGTGGTTGGAGAGTTCAGGCCGGAACTGCAGACTCCAGGTGGTGATAGCGGTGATACCATCATCAATGCCCGCAAGAATCTTACCGAGGGTCAGGCTTATCTGGAATTGGCCAGGATTTTCAAGGATATGGGCCTCATTGAGATGGCCAGCACCCGAGTTCAAGAAGGCTTGTCCCGAGCTGAAGAGGTGCTGGTTCAGGCGGCACTGCCCCCTGACCTGCGGCAGCGGGCCTTCCGTCTGCGTTGGGAGTTGTATCTGGCAGATGGCAATACTGATCAGGCCATTGCCACTCTGACGACCTTCAACGAGTTCTTTCCCCATTCGGCCTATGCAGATCAGGCCATGTTGAGCATCGGTCGGGTGTACCAGGAGCAGGAGGATTATACTCAGGCCGTCAATGTCTTCCAGCGGGTCCTGGCCATGGAGAACTCGATGCTCCATGCCGAGGCCCAGTTCAGGATCGCCCAGGCGATAGAGGCCAGCACTGGTCGACTGGAACCGGCCATTGGTGCGTATCGAGCGGTGGCCAATCAACATGGCGACAGCAGGTTTGCCGGCGAGGCCCTGGCCAAGCTGGTCAATTATCATACCGAGGTCGGAGATTATGCCCAGGCCATCGACCTGTTGGAGCATATCTTCATGGATCATCCGGATGAGGAGTGGCTTGACGGCATGTTGCATCGTTGGGTGGTCCTGGCCTACAACATGGGGAATTATCGTATGGCCATGGAGAAGGCCCAGCAATTGATCCTGCAATATCCCAACAGTGCACGCACTCGCGAGATACGTTCCGTCATCCCTCGCATTCAACAACGACTCAACGCGCCCTCCCAAGGTCGCTGAGTATCCGTCCTGGAGTCACAAGAGATGCCGAATCAACGTCAATACCGTCCTGCTCGTTCGCAAGGTCTCTGGTGCCGTATGGGCATGGTGGCCTGTGTGGCAACCGCTCTCATCGCCGGGTCCGTTGTCGTGGCACCTGCCGCTGATGACGGGGTCTTTGATGCCCTGGTGAACGAGATCCAGACCAATCCGCGTGCGGCGACCGAGGCGCAGGCTGCTCGCCTGTTGGGCAAGGCCCGTGAGCAAGGACGTCCATATGTGGCATCCTTGCTGATGGAGACCTTCTTCAGCAATCATCCTCAGGCGTCAGCCCAGCTGGTTGCCCAGGCCGGCGATATCGCTTTGCTGGCGGGGCAGTTCATTGAAGCGGCAGATCGTTACAAATTGGCCTTGGATCGCATGCCAGCCAGTGAAGAAGCCTCTGAGGTCGCGGCCAGACTGTATCATGTGCTGATACATATGCTGCGTGATGGCAACGATGCCTATCAGGTCATGCTCAACAAGGGTCTGCAACTGCGTCACAGCCCCCATGCCAGGCGCTATGACGCGTGGTTTCTGTCCCAGGCCCGCCGTCGCCGTGATCTGAATGGTCTGGTTGCCGGGATACGGGCGATGCTGGCGGATCGTCCAGAAGTCGGGGTTCAGGATCTGATCATACTGCCGCACCTGCGCCAGATCATCATGGATCTGCGCCATGCTCACGGTCGCCATGCGGAACTGGTTGATGATCTTGGCCCACTGGTGGAACGCGCGGCTTTTGATGATGAGTTCAAGCGCCAAGCGTCCTTCCTGTTGGCCTTGGAGGCCTATTTCGGTGCGGTGGAAAATGCTGATGATGATGAGCGACGGTCCCGATTCGGGCCTGTCGTACGGGTCGCGCGGCGTTATGTCGAGGGCAGTCAGAACCGGGTCTCAGCCTTGCGCTTTGTCTGCCAGATGTGGATGGGAGATTGGCACCAGGTCGATCAGAATCGGTGGCGGGACAATCGTCAGGCCAAGTTTGCATTTGTGGTCGCCATGCTCAACAGCATGGATGATGCCTCGAAACAGGCCTTTGCGCAGTGGCAGGATCGTGATGGGAACCGGATGGTCTGGTCATTGGCCGGTCCTGATGAATGGGCCATGGCAGGGCTGACCCAGCCTGATTATCTTGATCATCCCAGCTTCACTGGTCGCTTGGCGTTCATCGGCCAGGGGCGGCAACAGGCGTTGCTGAACATGGGGTCAGGGCAGTTGTCGGATCACAGGTCTCCGTATGCTGGAGTGTTGCGGGCCCTGCAGTCAAGCCAGTCCCTGGAGGATGTCCTGGTGCATTTCGTTGACCGGGAGAGTGCGCTCCTGAGTCCAGCCGTGACCTGGCGGATGCTCTCGGAAGTGCTGTGGCCCAGTTGGCGTGAGATGCATGACGGTGATGACGATGCTTGGCGTCAGGCATTGGTTTCGGCCGGAATCAGATCGCTTGGTCGCACTCCGCTGTCCATCTATAGCACACGGGGAGGCTTTGTTCAGGCGTATCTGGATGCCTTGTGGCGTACTTCATCGCGTGATCGCCGTGAGTTGATCGAGGGCCTGCAGGTTCTGACCTGGGCCACCTTTAGTGATGATAGGGCTGTTCGTGATCTGATTGATAATGGTATCAGGCGTAACTTCCATGGTTGGCGAGGGAATGTCCAGCGTGACATTTCTCGGTCACGGGGTGATGCCAGAGAATCGGATCTGGTCCATGTAGAGGCCATTGATGCCCTGCTTGATCAGTTGCGGACTGTCCAGACCGTTGATCGTTCGACAGCAGGCAATGACCTGCAGCGAGCCCTGAGTGAGTTGGTGATGGCCGACAGCAGGAATGATGGCGATGGCTATCGCGCGGCAGCCGCGCAGGTGCTGCAGCGGGCGATGGGGCCTGATGCCGATAGCCCGATGGCTTTTTATGCCATGCGTGTCTTGTTGGGGCCGGCGCCCAATCGCCGTGGCACCATTGATGTCCAGTGCCAGGCCCTGGCCCATATCGCTGATCGCTTTGGAGTGGACAGGCTGGTCACGGCAACGCGCTGGTTGTCGCATGGCAACAATGATTGGCTGGGCAATATCCGCGAAAATGACCGTGAACACGCCCTCAAGGTCCATGCCGTGCTTGCCCGGGCATTACAGCGGGAAGTCGCTGCTGGTCGTTTGCCCCGTGAACTCTTTGATCAATGGCGTAACACGCGCAATGGCCGGGGATGGATGGCCCGCGAGGTCGGCAATGACATCATGCGTCGCATCCTTGATCAGGACCTGATCGGATCCAATGACCTCTATGGGTCGGATTGGCCGCGCCGCAACAATGCCGTGGTGGCCGCTCAGATTGTTCGCAGCGAATTCCCGGAATTGCACGGAAATTATCCCCCAGAGCAATGGTTTGATGAACGTGTGGCCGCAGAGATCCGCGCCTCCGGCTACGCCGACATACAGTACTATTCATTCGGACGAGATCCCCGTCGTCTTGTCATCAATGCTGTGGCCGAGCAGTTTGCCGGCATGCGCCGTCTGCCATTCGGCAATGATGGCCAGACGGCATATGGCCAGTCCGACTTCGAAGACTGGCTCGACCGCATATTCCGTCATGCTGAGGGTGATGTGCAGCAGCGGGTCCAACGAGCCGCGGAACAGGCCTATCCCCAACGGATTGACGATCTGGCTCTTGGTGATCGTCGCTTCCATGCCTGGGATCTCTCCGAGGAACCAGAGCGTCGTCAGCCGTTCTTCACTGCTCTGCGCGAGCATCTGCCGCGGCTGCAGGCGGTCCATCGTCGAGCGGTCTGGCCGCAGTTGGGCAGCCTCATTACCATAGAGGCCGACGACTACACTCAAGAAGAACTGGATGTGGTCGTGCAGTTGCTCGCCACCAGTCCACCCAGTCAGCATCATCGTGGTCGTAACCCTGAGCGCGTCGCTCGGGTTGTACATGCCTTGGAAGGAAGGAAGGCTTGGTCTCATCTGCATAGCATCATTCCTGAGCTGTGGCGTATTGATCGGGATGTCAACCACAGATGGTTCCGTGAGTTCCTGGTAGCTCGGGTTGAGGGGGCCATTGATGAGGGTCATTACGAATATGCTCAGGCCATGGCCACCTCCGGCCTCCAGATCGGAGGCGGTCAGTTGGAATCGCGGACCCGCAGCACCCTGGAAAGCGCTGTACGGCGGGCTCGGGCCTCGGTCGGTCAACGTAATCCCTATGCCGAGGACGACCCGCGTTGGCCGGTGGCTGAGTCGCAGATGGTCTGGCAGACCGGTCGTCATGACACTGCCTGGGAGTATTATGTCCGACCTGGCGTGGCTGATCAAGCGCAAGACATGCTGGCTGAGCTCAACCCTCAGTTTCCGCTGTGGCTGATTGAGCGCAGTATTGCCCTTGAGGAACTGGAGAACGCCGAGGTCCTGGCTCGATCCATGACCATGCAGTTTGATCAGCGGGACCCTGGCGCAGAGCTGCGAGCCCAGTTGGCCTTGCTGCTGGCCGACGTGTCCTTCGCCCGACGGGAATACCCATCAGCGCGGGCCCAGTACCGGGCCGTGGCTGAATCGCGCGATTTTGCCGGTACCCGGGCGCGGCTTGATGCCGAATTGGGCATGGGCAACGTCGATCGCGTCCAAGGTCGCCATGACGCGGCGTTGGAGCTGTTCTCTGCCATCTCTGAACGCAACGATGCCAGGGCCCGCAGTGCCGGTTTGTATCACATGGCGTTGACCATGCATGAGCAGGGTTCACATCAGGATGCCTACGACACCTTGACCTTGCTGCTTCATGCCTTTCCTCATCATGTTGACGGCAAGATCCTGCGCAGTGAGGTGTTCATCGAACTGGGCAAGTTCGGAGAGGCCACCCATATCGACATCAGTTCCTTGATCACCCAGCGCATCCTCCAGCCGGGTCAGCCGTTCCGGGCTGAGATGGTTGATACCAATCGTGTGCTGGTCCGCCATGCCAAGAGCGTGCATCTGCGCGTCTGGACCGAGAAGTCGGGCGATGAAGAGGAGTTGGTGCTGACCCTCTATGGCGACAGCAATGATCGCTTCACCGGCACTCTCAATACCCGGCTTGGCGAAGGACGACCGGGAAACAATGTCCTTGAGGTACTGGGCGGAGACACGGTATATTTTGATTTCACCGATGAATTCAAGCGCGAGATCCAATACCAGGGTCCTGATAACGAGGCTGTATTGCGGGTGGTCACCAACGCTTCGTTGCAGGCTTCGAGTGGCGAGATCCTCAGTGAGCAGGAGATGGAGCGCGAGCGTTTGCGACAGATGATCATGGAGCGCCAGGGTCTGCGTCAGGAGCAGGAGGTGGTGGCCCTTTCCCAGCGTCGGATGGCCAATCAGATCCGCCCTGGCAATGAGATCAACATCCGGGTGCGTGATCTGGATCGCAGCGTCACCTCCCAACCGGATACGATCCATGTGCGGGCTTCCTGCACCAGTGGTGACGTGGTCGAGGCCTTCCCTCTGGTAGAGACAGGGCCCAATACCGGTGAATTTGTCGGTTCCCTGCCGACTGCTCCGCGTCCGCCGACGGCGATGGCCTCGGATTCGGCTGTTGGCACAGATCCCAACATGGCCATCAGTCCCAATCTCGAGTTCCCCGCCTGGATGGGAGGTCGTGTCGGTGATCAGGTCAGGACCTTCAGTGTCGATTTCAACGATTATGTTGAAATGGACCGGATGCGTATCCAGGGAGAGGAGGATCGCGCACTGCGTCATGTCGTGGTCCAGACCTCGGCCAACAATCGAGATTTTTCGACGGTGGCGGCCTGGCCCGAGGAACATCTGGCCTGGACGGGTCGCCTGCAGGCAGAGGTTCTCCCCTGGTGGGGGAGCATGCCAAGTGGGGTCAATGCCAGCGCCGTGCTCCAAGAAGCCTTTGACATCAACTATCGTCTGCGTGAACAGACCGGCAAATATGATTTTGCCCCATCATCGGGAACCCTGCATGTCGATTGGCAGCAGGACCTGAACAGCGTGTGGTCGCGCATTGACAATGATCATCGCCGTCCGCCAGGGTATCTGATGCGGGTGCGCCAGGCGATCTATGTCGATCAACGGCAGGAGCGCACCTTCACCTTGGTGCCGCATGCGGATTATGACCCAGAAAACACCTCGTTCCTGTTCTTGATCAATGGCCGACCACGACCGCAAGCGGCCCGAGGCGAGGTCGAGGAGTCGATGGACTATACCGTGGAAATGGGCAGAGGGGTGCACATCATTGAAGTGTATGCCATGGCGTCACGCAATCGGCCCCAAGAGGGCACCTTCAAGATCATGTGGGATATTGCCGCAGAACCCTACCGCGAGCTTGTCCCCTCACCGCAGGGTGATCCCCGCGCCCAGATCATCATTGATGACCATTTCGCCCGTGAGAAAGTGACGATTGAGCCAGCCGATGGTCATGGCCTGGACATCGCTTTCGCTGGTAATGGTGCTCGAGTGGTGCGCTTGTGGATCCTTCAGCACGAGGGCGATGCGCCTGCCATTCGCAAGATCAGCCTCAACAACACGGACGGTGAACAGATCCTGCCTACTGCCGAGTGCTATACGGTCTTGCGGGAAAACATGCAGTTGGAACTGATTCCCGGAGATGACATATCCATCGTCTATAATGATCCCTCAGTGATCGGCGATTCCCGGAGCATTCATGAACAGCGCCTGCGGGCCACGTTCGTCACCGGATCGCTGCGGGCTGCCCTGGAGCGTTCGACGC
>SLQH01000306.1 GCA_007131555.1 Planctomycetota bacterium
GATTCGTAGTTGAAATATGCCTTTGAAAACCTGCGAATGAGAACGGTGTCCGTCATGGAACGGAAGATCACTGCCTAACCATTGCTTCAGCAGATCCTTAGTGCAATTCCATTGGCCTACGGACGAAGATGAGGGACGTCACGGTGGCTTGATGTCACTGTGTCGGACTTGAACACAGCGAGAGTGAAACACTTGGGAATATCCTCACGCAAAGATCGCCAAGAACGCAAAGGCCCTGCGGTCGGCGGATGAAAGGCGATACAGCAGAGAAGCGGATTTCCCTTAGCGATCTTGAGCGAAGCTGGCGTGAGGAAATTCCGGAACGGCCTCATGCGCAGACCCCCCAATGTCGCCCAAGCCCTGCGATTGAAGGCTGCCAGCGGGAGAGGTGAACGTTCAACCCTTGCTGACCGCAATCCCTTCAGAGCGCAGGAAGGCCTTGAGTTCGGGGATGGCGATGACCTTGAAGTGGAACACTGAGGCGGCCAGCAGGACATCGGCTCCGGCCAGAGCGGCATCGCGGAAATGTTCCAGGGTTCCAGCGCCGCCAGAGGCCACGAGCTGAGCCGTGGTGGCGGACCGGGTCTGGCGAATGAGCGGCAGGTCGTAGCCGGTCCGGACCCCGTCGGTGGTCTTGCTGGTGGGCAGGATGGTGCCCACGCCGTATCCATCGATGCGCTTGATCCACTCGATCGCGTCATGACCGGTGGCAGTACGGCCTCCGTCAATGAAGACCTCATAGCCAGAGGGCAGGGCCGGATTGGCGGCCACGTCAACGGCCACCGTCACCCGTTGAGAACCGCAGGCGCGGACCATGTCGGAGATGACGTCGGGGTTCCGGAAGGCGGCGCTGCTGGTGCTCACGGCATCGGCTCCGGCAGCCAGCACAGCCTCAGCGCTGGCGACATCGCTGATGCCGCCACCCACCGTCAGCGGCACAGTACAGGCCTTGGCCACAGAGGCGACCACTTCCAGCATGGTGGCCCGACCTTCGACGGTGGCGGTGATGTCGAGCAGGGCTAGGGCGTCGGCTCCGGCCTGACAATAGGCCTGACAGCAGGCGACCGGATCACCGGCATCAATGATGTCGACGAACTGGACACCCTTGACCACCCGGCCATCGCGCATGTCGAGGCAGGACATGATGTGGACTGGGGACTGGCGGGCATCGGTCATGGTGGACTCTCGGTTTCGGGGGCTTGAGGAGGGGTCAGGTCGCGCCCGTGGGCGGCAAAGATGCGCAGGCTGACGGGATCCTGCAAGAAGGCGACCACCTGGAGATGGGCCGGATCAGCGTCCTGGGGGAAATCAAGTCGCGTTGTCATGCGCAGGGCCGGGTCATCATTGTCGTCTGTCGGCTCGGGAGCCGGCACCAAGACCAGATCACGAACCGTGCCCTGATGGACCAGGCGTTGGCCCTTGTTGTCGCCACCAGTGACCTGTGATGCCAAGGCCCGTTCAACCAAGGCTACATGCACCCGGCTGTCGGTGGTCACGCCGCGCATCACCATGGCGACCTGCACCGTCTCCTGGTCATGGTCAAGATCGGTGACGGCAATGCCGGCGACCGGCTCGACGCCGAGGGCATTGTTGATCAGATGCATGATCTGGGGCAGGCCTGAGCGCGAGACCAGGGTATTGCCGTTGATCACCACCAGCGGAGTGCGCAGGGCAGGCTGGCGGAGGATATCGGCCACGGCCTTCTGTCGCTGGTCATGGGCCTCGCGGGCAAACGAGTCCTCCCAGCCAAGGTGATTCCAGTATTCAACATGGTAGGACAACACGTAGACAGGGGCGTCTTCACTACGCGCCCTGGCGGCCACGTGGTTGAGCACCTCTATCACTGGCGGACTGTGCCGACAGCCTTCAGAGACGAAGGCCTCAATCACTACCGGGGTGAAGGTCAACGCCAATGGCGGGCCGTCCTCAGCGACGGTTGGAGCCACTATCAGCATCGTCCAGATCATCCATAGCCAACGTTGCACCATCAGAATTCTCCTCAATGAGAGGCACTGTTGCAAGGAGTTCACCGGTCAAGACCAGCCAACAGGTCAGGCAGTTCGTCGATGTTGGTGATCACGTGATCGGGGCGGCAGGTGGCGAGATCAGCGTCGGGATGCATGCGTTCGGTCAAACGCAGACAGGTGCCCAGGCCATGGGCCCGGGCGCCGTTGATGTCTCGCAGGGGATGGTCGCCGACATGGAGGATGTGCTCAGGTGCCACCCCGGCGAGATCCACTGCATGGGCGAAGTGGCGCGGATTGGGCTTGATCCAACCGACTTCGCTGGAAAAGGAATAGAAGTCCAGGTAATCGGCCAGGCCCCAGCGCACAAACCAGGCCTGGCAGGCGTCCGGTGGCCAGGCGACATGTGACAGGATGCCCAGGCGATAGCCTTCTGCGGCCAAGGTCTGGAGGGTCTCGCGACAGCCACCGTAGGGCCGGACGACATCGGTGCAGCGGCGCCACAGTTGGTGGGCAGCGGCCTGGACGGCTTGGGGGGCCTGTTGGGGATCGATGATCCGCGCTGTCCAGCGGTGACACAGCCCAGCGATATCAGCTTCTTGCCAGTCAGGATTCTTGATCGGATCAATGCTGTCATGCCAGACGCTCAGCAGTTCCGCCATGCACTCGTCCAACCAGTCCTGGGGGCGTTGTCCGCCTGCCGCCACCAGGGCCTCAGCATAGGCGTCCAGGGCCTGGCGGTGGACATGGAGATAGGGCATGCCGTAATTGGCGGCCAGGGTGTCGCCCCAATCGAAGGTCACAACGCGAATGCTCATGGACATTGAGCCTGGGCATTTGTCACTCGGGCACCACCGCCAAATCGGTGGCGGCGACAAGCGTGACCTACAGTGCCTGGAGCACTGCCTGGGCGCGGCGGGCCTGGGGGCTGTCCGGGGCCAGGCGCAGGACCTCACGCAGGTAGGGCTCCAGGCGCCTGACGCGGTCGCGCCAGCGGTCGGCATCGCTGCTGTCGGCCTGGGCCGGCAGCAGCCGGGGCCGGATGAAGAAGTCGCCGTCCTGGGCCGTCAGGGGGATGGTCATGGCCAGGGGCACGGTGCCGTCGGGGAAGTCCACCAAGCGGTTGTGGCCGACGGCGGTACCGCCCAGATACAGACCCACTCCGCCGCCATCCGGCAGGCCGGTGGAGGTGCGGACCAAGCGTTGCACATGGCTGCGCATGAGGGTGCCACAGACCAGGACCATGCCGTCGGCGGCCGGGCTGACCCGGAAGACGTCCAGTTCAGGATGGGTGAGGTCGGCATGGCCGATGTGTTGCAGATGCGAGCCCCGGAAGCGCGACAGGTCGAACATGCCACCGCGCCGCCAGTCTGGTATGTTGCCACCATGCAGACGGCGCAGGGGGATATCGCGACCGTTGACGCGCAGGCTGTCGGCTTGCTCGTCGTAGATGTCGGCCTGCGACAGCGCTGCCACCACGGCTGCGGCATCGCTTTCCGGCACCGGCCCGGCCACCAGCCAGGACAGGATGTCGCGGCCCACCTCGGCTCCGGCCTGGGGTCGGCGGATGGCGGCGGCGTCGGCATCGGCGGCTATGGTCAGGGCCTCGCCGGTGGCCGGCAGGTCCGGGAACAGGGCGCTGGTGAAGATCTCATCGGCGATCGTCAGGGCCTGGAAGCGCCGCCCGGCATCGTCATCCACGGCGAAGCAGAACAGTTCGTTGCGGGCCCGCACCAACAGCACCCCATCGCTCACGGCGAAGCCGGCGTTGGTGACCGGAATGCGGTTGCGGGCCAGGACGATCGGATCCTCACCCGGCAGCAGGGCGCTCAGGGCCCCGGCAAAGGCCGAGGTGTGGGGCCGGTTGGTGGGGGCAAACCAGGTGCCGTTGTCGGCCAGGTACAGATGGCCGGCGGCCAGGACGTTGGGCTGGTAGCCGCGGCCGTTGCGGGGCAGCCAGAAGGGGCTGCCGATCTGGGCCAGCAGGGCGCCATCGTCGGCCGCACTCACGGCCAGGGCCGGACGGGAATAATAGAGGCGACCGTCATGATGGATGCCGTAGTTGCCGTCCTGGGAGTACGACAGATGGCGCAGGTCCCAGGCCGGGCGGGCCCCCACGGTGTCGCGGTCGAGCATGATCAGCTCATAGGCCACCAGGCGGCGATTGGGGCCGTAGAACACGGTGTTGGCGCCGTCGCTGATCGGTGAGCCGTAGATCTCATGGGCTCCCAGGTAGGGGATCAGCACCCGGCCATCGTCCAGCCGCAGCAGGGCGCCGTTGGGGGTGGCGATGACATCCATGCGCTCCTGCCCATTGGCTAGGCGCAGGGGTACCGGGGTGCCGGTGAACTCGCCCCGCAGCCAGGTCTCAGTCTGCCAGCGTTCGGTCCCGGTGGCGGCGTCGTAGGCCCGGACGAAATTGACATGACGGTTGCCGCCGGGATTGTCGCAGTCCTCCTCGACGGCCCCGCCCTGGCCAACCCGGGCCCCGAACACCAGCAGGGTGTCACCGACCAGCAGGGGCGAGGACACGTGGGCGCAGCCGGATCCATCACCCCGGCCGATGTGGAAGCCGTGGTCGGCGATCCAGCGCAGGCTGCCATCGGCCAGGTCCAGACAGGCCACTGAGCCGGTGTTGCTCTTGATCCAGACATGCCGGCCATCGCTGACCGGGGTGGGATAGGTGTGCGAGGTGTCGCGGTACCAGCTAGGCTCGGAGATCCCGCAACGCTGGCTGATGAAGCGGTCGTGGGCGCCAGCGGCCTCCTCCAGTTCCTGGAGCTGGGCCTCGGCGGCCGCCTGGGCCGTACCGGATCCGACCAGGGTCTGGAGCCGGGCCTCCTGGTCCGGCCCCAGGGCCTCCAGGCGGGCGCGGGCGGCCAGGGCGGCCTTGCGCAGGGGTTCGGCCGCCTGGCGGATGGCCTCGTTACGGGTCAGGGCGATGTCGGCGATGTTGCGCCATAACACAGCGCCGGTGGCCAGATCGAGACAGACCACGGTCTGGGGGTCCTCCATGCTGATCACCCGGTTGCCAACCACCACCGGGGTGGCCTGGCTGAAGCCGAGCCGGGTCCGCCAGCGCAGGTTGATGCCGGCTTCCGGATCCCAGGCCAGGGGGGCGCTGTCAGTCTCATAACGACCGGTGTAGTCGGCCCGCCAGCCCAAGGCTCCGGCCCCTGGCCGTCCGGCCTGCTGGCTGGCCTCACGCAGGGCGGCGATGGTCGCGGCACCGGCAGCGGCATCGCGGGGTCGGCCCTGGAGGGCCACCCGCAGGCTGAAGCCCAGTTCCCCTTCCATGTTTTCGCAGCGCAGCAACAAACGGTTGTCACCTGCGACGAGATCAACCGGAAAGACATGGCTGGAGCGTGTCTGTCTGGGATCGGTGATGGGTGGGCTGGTCCACACCAGTTGATCATTGACCCACAGGGCGGCATGGTCCCTGATCGTGATGCCCAGCCAAGCCCGTTGGGCGGCTGCCGAGGTCAGGACGGTGGTGGCGTAGGCGGCACTGTTGTTGAAGTCGGCCTGATCACCGTTTTCAGCCCTGGCCCAGACTGGGCTGCGGATCATCATATGTCCGGACAAGACGGTGCCCGGCCCGGGCTCGCCCAGTTCGGCCGGCGTAAAGCCGCGAGCGCTGCCCCGCAGCCCCCTGGGAATGGGCCAGGAGCCCATCGCGATCGGCACCAGCGGTGGTAGTGTGCTGTGGGCGACAGGTCGGGCTCCGGCGGCGAAAGGACCGTGCCATTGCCAGTCAATGAGTGCCGCCCAGCGCTGTGGGCCAGCTTGGTCAACGCCGGCAGGCAGCCGATCGAGGCGTTGCAGGCTGTCGGTGAAGGACCGGTTGGCAGTGATCACCGCCTGGGTGAACCAGGGCCCGAAGTGGGGATCCTCAATCGTTGATCCGCTGACCGGCGTCACGGATCCGGCCATCTGCTCCAGCACGGCACGGCGGCGCTCGACCCGTTGCTCAATTGCCGTCAACGCTTCAGCCACATGTTGAAAGGGCCGTTCCAGGCGATCAGCCTCGCTAGCGGTCAGCTTGTCGGCGTCATCAATGGCCAGGTCGATGCCGCCACCCATGTCTCCCAGGGCACCTTCCAGCATCACATCATCAAGGCTGGGGGCATGGTCGTCGGAGACCTCCTGGCCAGTGATGGTGACTTCGGGCAGATCAGGATAGCGTACCTCTATGACATCAGTCATGGCCCAGGCATGGGCCAGGCCGAGGCCCTGGGCAGTGGCCCAGAGCGCTGCCCGCGTCTGCTGGTAGAGGTGTTCGGCGTGGAGGTCTGCCCACATCGCCAAGCGGTAGCGATAGGCGGGCAGGCTTTCATCCAGGGCTTCACGAGGACGGGGCGGCAAGGCCAGATCCGGCATCGGAACCTCGTTGATGGCCAGCTCCACCCTGCCGGTACGGGCTACCAGGCCCGCGCTGGGGAGATGGTCAGCAGTGATCGTAAAGGTTCCGCCGTCATCAAGGCTGGCCGCGATATCAATCGGCACCACGGCTCCGAGCGGATCCCCAGAGATGTGGACCACGATTCGACCGCGCACAGCGACCGGCGAGATCTCCAGGTGTTCGATCTCCACCGCATGGCCCACAGATCGCCAGCCGGGAGTCTGGGCCGGCAGGGCCAGGGTCCGGCCCTGATGATGGCGCAACTCAAGTCGCAGTTCACCCTCTTGCTGGTGTCCGAAACGACAGCGCCACGCTACTGCCCGCTGGAGCTGCAGACGAAGATGCCAGGAGTCTGAGGTGGCCGAGCGGGCCTCAGCGACCTGACGATCACGGATTGTCTGCAGGTCCTGCATGCGCCGTTCAAGAGCGCTCAGGCGCCGGGCGATGTCTGCATCCAATGGAGACGTGGCGGCGGCAATCGAGGCGGCCCACAGGGTGACTGACAGGGCCAAGAACCAGCGCATGTAGAGCGAGGGCATGAGGGCGTCCTGACTGTCGCCCGACCTGATGCCAAATGCGCCAGGCGGCGCGGAGCGCCAGCGACGCGGTTATAACGATCTACGGCCATCGGCGTTGATGGGTTCGTTAGAACCGCATCCGGCCTCAGGGGCCTTGTGAACCCCGTCCCAGGGCCAGAGTGATGCTGTTGAAGGTGCTTATCAGCAGGAGCAACAAGCCTCCCACGGCCATGCTGGTGGCCCGGCTCAGGCCACTATCATCAATCAGCAGAAGGATGACCCCACACACCAGCAGGGCGCCTTGGCCAAGGGCCAGCCACAAATGTAGGCGTTGGTTGCGCACAGCTCGCTCATGGCGTTGCTGCCGCAGTTGTGAGCGAAACAGATGACGCGGAGTTGATCCCGGCAGGTCCTGATAGGCCGGCGCATCGGCCGAGGGCTGCTCAGGGGCCAGGGTCCGGGGTGCCAAAGCCCGGCGCGGTCCGGTCTGGCCCAGGTCCATGCGCTCTTTGGACAACACCGCCATCAGGGCATAGATCAGGGCCAGACTGCCAGCCAACAGCATGGCCAGGGCCCGCTGCAAGGGCACCAGCATGATGTCATGGTCCTCAATCAACCGCAGTTCCACCAAGGCTCCCAGCAGCCAGCTCACTGCGAGGATGCCGGCCAGGGTCGCCAGGAACTGTCGTCGTCGATGCCATTGACGGAACAGATCATGGACGGTCTGGGTATCGCTCAATTCCCGGCGGGCCCCGATGTTCAAGGCCTGCAGCAGGATCCGGGAGCGATGATGGGTGATCACCAGAAACAGCAGTGGGGTCATTGTCAGGCAGCAGAAGACAAAGGGTGACCAGCCCCGCTGCCACCATGTGACCAGGGCCAGGACCAGCAGGCCAAGACAGGCCAGGGTGGCCCCCCAGAGCCACCACCACAGCCTCATGCGGGCGTGGCGCAGATGCAGGCCGAGAGCGGCAGCAGCGTCGCCCCGATGCCGGGCCTGGGCCAAGGCAGCATGTCCCCGGTCCCGGTCGTGTGCGGGGAAGCGTACCTCCGGAGTACCGGCCCGGATCCATGACAGTCTCGATTGCATTGCCAATCAGGCTACCACGTGGCCTGATCAGGACAAGAAAAGACCCTCAATCCGGCTGTAGGCGGAAGCTTGCAGTTCAAAGCGATATAGACAGATCCGGGCCTTGGCCCCAATGGAATTGCACCAAGAAACGCCCCTTCATCAGCCGGATAGGGCTCGAAACGGTCTAGGAGCCTGTAAGGAATAGACTGACACGTCGCCTGGCTTGGCCTTTTCGGCCCCGGACTCGCCAATAAGCACTGCCCATCACAAAACCACCACGGAGCACCGGGCCTTGGCCCGCGTGC
>SLQH01000564.1 GCA_007131555.1 Planctomycetota bacterium
AACCACCACGGAGCACCGGGCCTTGGCCCGCGTGCCGACGCGCGGCTGCCATGCTTTCATCGAATACCAACCAGGACGTCGTCATGATGAACGTCATACGGTCTGTGGATTTCGCGGCTCGTGATCAATCACGGCGATGATGAACGCAAGCGCATTGCAGCGATCGATGCCGCCGCCCTGGCCTATGTCCGTCTCAAGAATCTTCGCCCGCCAATGTACTCGGGCCAAGGCCCGGTACTCCGGGTAATAATGCGGCGATCCTGGAGGTCTGTAGGGGATCGATAGGCACGTCGCCTGGCTGGGCCATTTCGGTCGCTATCCCTTCCAGAATCCTAGGAGCAATGCCAGGCTGGAGTTTGAGGGGTATCAAGGCGCCTCTTCAGGGCTGGGCCACCGGCCCGGCCCCGTCGCAGGCGCCGCAGCGGCAGCGGGCCTGGGCCAGGACCATGGCGGCGGCGTTGGCCTGGTTGTA
Source organism: Planctomycetota bacterium (assembly GCA_007131555.1). Taxonomy (GTDB): domain Bacteria; phylum Planctomycetota; class UBA11346; order UBA11346; family UBA11346; genus SLQH01. The sequence continues at coordinate 473 of SLQH01000564.1, forward strand.
GCTGCGGATCGGGCCGAGGATGGGGATGTAGACGGTGGTGCTGGCCCAGCGCTGATGCCAGTCGGCGGGGATGCCGGTCTTTTCGTTGCCGAGCAGGATGACGTCGTCCTCGGCGTAGTCCGGTCGGTCGAAGCGGTGCTGGCCGAACTTGGTCACCGCCCACAGGCGGCGGTCCTGGAGCCAGTCCAGGAAGGCGGCCGGATCGGGATGGAGTTGCCAGTGCAGGTGCGGCCAGTAGTCGAGGCCGGCGCGACGGCGGGCCGGTTCGTCGAAGTCGAAAGCGCAGGGGCCGATGATGTGCAGCATGGTGTCCATGCCGACGCACAGGCGGCCGATGTTGCCGGTGTTGGTGGGGATGACCGGTTGGTAGAGGGCGAGGTGCATGGCGTTACCCTAAAAACCGCAGTAGCACCCCATCTTCGTCGTTGCCTCCTCCTCATGTGCGCCAGCACACGTCGTCGTCGGCGCCTAGAATCTGGGGCACTACTGCGTTTTTTGCTGCTCACCTTTCAGGTGAGCAGCCAGTGCATCGTAAGTCTCTCTTGAGAAGAGGCGTTTATCGTGTTTTTGAGCATTCAGCTGCGGCATCTAGGGTTACCAGCGGACGATCAAAACTTCCCCGGCCCGATAGTCGATGACCCAGGCGTCCTCCTCGGCGGTGGCGTCGAGATGGCGGATGACCGTGCCGCGCAGGTCGACCAGGGAGGCGTCCTTGCTGGGTCGGGACAGGGGGTAGAGGTAGGCCCGGCCAGCGCGGCCGCCGCATTCGGCCAGCACCGTCTCGGCCCGGTCGTTATCGACCGGACGGGTCCACACCGGGGTCAGGGTGCCATCGCTGACCAGGCGTAGGGCCGGGCCACGGGGCGGGACGCAGTCGACGCTCATGGCCGGCATGGTCAGGGACATCGCCAGCTGGCACAGGCCGGGCTGGTCGTCGGGCCGATCGTGGCCCAGCAGAGCGTAGCTGACGACATCCGGCACGGCGACCCGCAGATGGCCGTCCTCGGCGCTGATCGCCAGAGGCACCAGGCCGGTCACGGCCAGGCCCTGATGGCCGGTGGCGGGGCCGAGCCAGGCCCAGCGGCAGCCGTGGCGGCGCACCGGCCGGTCGGCGAACAGGCTGCGCTGCTGTTCCAGGACCTCGCCGCCCACGTCGGCCCCCGGGTGCAGATAGCCATCCTGCCAAGTGGTGGGGTGGTCCAGCTCCAGGGACTCGTCGCCGGTCCAGGTGGCGGTGATGCGCAGCCAGGGTTCGTCGGCCTGGAGGGTGTAGGTCAGGCGCAGGAGCTCGTCCTGATGGGTGATGGCCACCGCCACCCGGGCCCGTACCGGGCCGTTCTCCAGGACCGTGATCTCGCTCTCACCGCCCAGGGGGGTGCCGTTGCGCAGGGGGCAGGGCAGGGGGCCGGTCAGGGGCAGGTAGCGCCCGTCGAGGCACAGGCGCGTGATCAGTCCGTCCGAGCCGAGTTCGGCCCGCACCCGGCCATTGTCGATCACCGTTTCGCTCACCTCCCACTGGGGGCCGGAGACCGGATCATCGTACACGCTCAGGTCGCGGGCCTCCAGGGGGCCGAGACGCAGGCTGGCCAGCATCTCCGGGCCGAAGGGGCCTTCACAGACCTGGACTGGGCAGCGCCGCCCGTCGGCATCGGTCAGGGCCCAGGGGGCGGTCCCGGTCAAGGGCAGGGCCACGGCGCAGGGACGCTCCAGGGGCAGGGGGTTGAAGATCCGCAGGATGGGATCCTCAACCGCCTTGAGGCGATCGCTGCGGCGGCTGGAGCGCTGGGCCGGGGGGCGGGTGATCTGGTCGAGGACCTGATCCCAGTCCGCTGGCAAGGCGTAGCCCACGGTGGCGGTGGCGTCTTCCAGGCGGGCGTTGTCGGTGGCCACATCCCAGCAGGCGCTGCGCGGGCGGGGTCGCCCATGATCTGGCGGCAGGGGGCCGCGATGGACCGGACCGCCGCAGATCTCGGCCTGGGGCTGACGCACCTGCACCCGGCTGTCAGCGGCGCCTTCCCAGATCCAGGCCTCGGGCAGGCCCTCATGGTCGAGGATCAGGGTGCTGATGCCGGCCATCTGCAGGATTTGTGGCAGACAGGCGTTGCCGTAGGGCACCAGGGGCAGGCTGACGGCCTGCATCTGCACCGCCGCCGCCCGGCTCAACCAGTTCAGCAGCAGCGGCAGGGGGGGCAGGCAACGGTCGTCGGTGATGGGGATGGCGGGAGCGTTCACAGGCAGGTTCCTCATTGTGGACCGGAGGGCCATCGCCCTGGATGTGATGTGCAATTCTGGCAGCCGGGCCACCGGGCTCAAGGCCGATGGGGCGCAGATCAGGCAGTAGCGCTGGTCACATGTGCCATATGCCGAGAAGTCTGAACAGCCTGCTTCCGGCTGTAGGCTGGAGGGTTGCTGTACAAGGCGATAGAGACAGATTCGGGCTTTCACCCAGAAAGAGAGCCGGTTCAGGCCGCGCATATCCGCTTGAATAGCAACCCTAAAGTCAAAAGTCCAAAGCCTAACTGCCGTTTTTAGGGTTAAACTATCCCGAACAGACTGCTGGAATCACACACGGAATATGTTGTCACGAACGGTCTTGTCAGCAGAGCTTCCAGCTGACGTGTACTCATGTATCATCAATCATCTTGATCAGCGGATGACCAGCTAGGAGCGCAGCAAGAAACATGAGACACACAGATGTCTTCAGGTCGTCCGCTGTCCATGCCCACGCAAGCACAGGAGCCGCCGATGCGTTGCTGTCTACTCTGTCTGTTGATCGGTCTGGGGGCCGTGCCGGCCTCTGAGCCACGCTTCGAACGAGGCGCTGACCAGCTGATCGTCCATCTGGCCCCGGATGTCATCCTGGAGTTCGCTATCCAGGGCGAGCATCTCCTGGGCTTGCGTACGGCCACTGTGGCCGGCCAACAGCTCAGTGATCGGGCTACCGTGCAGCGGCCGATCATCGCCCAGGACTACGGTGATGTTCGGCATCTGATCCAGTCCTATCGCCTGGCCGGGATTGACGTTGTGGATGGTCGGGTAGAGCTTGATCTGACCCTCCTGGCCACCGTCGACCCAGCCCTGGAATCGGGTGTCTTCGTCATGCAGGGCCAACCAGATCAGGTGCGCTCCCAGGGCATGACCCCTGCATTGGAACAGCTCCAAGACGCCGCCGAGACGGCTCGTCAAGCCCTGCAGGCATTTGCCGCTAGTTTGGATGACCGGCAATGGAATCAACGTCAGCAGCGATTCGCCGAGGCTTCTGCCGCCTTGGCGGCATTTCCTGAGGAAGACCGAAGCAGCCACCGCTATATTCAGGTGACCAATGACGAGCGGCGGGCCCGCCAACGCCTGCACGGGCGGACCAATCAATTGGTGCGTGACAACCAGGAAGACAATCCGGAGCTGGTCCAGCATCAAGCTGCCATTCAGGCTTGGCAAGAGGCCCTGGCGATCGCCGCCCAGGACTTCCCGGCCATCCATCGTGATTATTACAAGTTCCCCATCTGGCGGCAGCCAGCCGAGGTCGCCACGCTTGCGGCCAGCCAGGCCGCTGCGGCAGTCGTAGGTCAGACGGTCGGCAGCCTGCGTTGGATCCTTGAGCCTACCACCATCACCATAGGTGGTTGGTCGTGGCAGGGCTGGCAGCAGTCCTTCAGCTTTGTGCTTGATGACGCCATCACGGTCAATCATTTCGCCGTCTTGGGCACGTGGGAACTGGGCGGGACGATCCTCGGCACCGAGGTCATCGCCCTGCGCTATCGCGGCCTGGGTGGCCTCACCCAATCCTTCAACGATGATGGCAACGGCGGTGCGGCCGAGCCATTTTCCACCACCGAGATCATTCCCGGCGCTGCCGGCGGAGCGCCCTTGGTCAGTCCTGTGGTAGCCGGTGAGGGCATGAGCGGTGATCGCAGTCATGCCCTGCAGCACCGCGTTGGAGCCTGGATTGCCCAGCCGGCGCGGGGCGCAGGAGCCCCGTTCATTGATGTCCAGCACCGGGACGGCCTGCTGTTTGCCGCCATCCCCGCTCGTCAGGGCAACCTGCGTGCGGTCAGCGAAGTAATGCCCGGTGACAGGCATCTTTCTCAGACCGATCTTGAATATTTTGCCCTGAGCAACAGCCACAGCACCATTCCCATGAGCTACGTGGTCTTGGCGGATGAAGTCCCCTTCCCCATCCATGAGATACGCACCCGTTACCAGGAACTGGACCAATATGTGCGCAATGTGGTGAGTCAAGAACTGGGCTTTCTCCAGCATGAAGTGCTGCCCGGGGTGCACTTCATGATCGACCATAACTTTGGCGGACAGATCCCGGCTATGGCTAGCTCTATCCCGGACCTGGCCGAACAAGGGGTGCGGCGCATCGAAACCCACCAACCTGGTTGGCAGAATGGACGCGAACGCGAACCCGGCCAAAAGCACATCGGCGGCGGGGTCTGCGATATTTACGACTACCGCACTCTCTCCCAGGCCCGTGACGGCTGGCGTCAAGCCACCCGCTTAGGCGCCAAGCACGGTATCGCCCACTATGCCTGGCTCACCGGCATGGTGCGTATTGACGGTCCCCTCCACCAGGACATTGGCTCCGATGTGGAACTCTGGGCCTTTAATGCCCCCAATCCTCAATCCTTAGCTGATGACAGCACCGGCTACCGCGGAAACAGTAATAAAAATATCCATCATCCCCGCACCCGCCAAATGATCTTAGATCGCCTCGAAGAAAGTTTTGAAGATGTGGGTTTCCAAGGATTTTGGGCCGACAGCTTCCAAAATCTTTTTATGTCACAGCTTGATTGGTCCCAAGGAACTGGTGACAGCCTGCAACGGAAATGGTGGGAAGTGATTGCCGCCTGGAGTCAGCGGGGCTGGTCGTGGACCGCTGAGAGCCACTCCTTCCCCGGACAAAGCTGCTCCATTGAGGTGCAGGGCGGCTGGAACCCCGACAACATCTTCCTGGCCACCCATGTCAACCGCGCCTTCCGAGCCAATACCTTTCCCAATGCTGGCAGCGAAAAGGCAGACGAACTCGCCTTCTGGTTCATGGCCAACAAGGGCTGGGCGGCGCCGGATCTGCGGACTGGCCAACTGCCCGATCGCATCGTACCGAGCTTCGCCCGCCTAGCCAAGGAATACAGTGCTGCCCTGCCGAGCATGCGTCGCTCCTACCAACTGCCAGATAATGCGGGGGTTCTGTGGTTGAGCTACGAGGACAACGCCAAGGGGGTGATCTTCCCCTTTCTTGATGCGGCCCTGCCCGATGGGGTACAGGCCCAGTCCATTCTGAGCAGCGAAGCGACAGAGTCCCTGGCTGCCATTCATGCCTATCGTGTCCAGGCAGAAAATCTCATAACGGCCTTTGGCCTCCGCCAAGCCCCCGCAGTGGATGAGCGTATCGGTCGCGACTATGAGGCGCCAAGCTACGCCTTTCCGAGTTGGGCCAGCGAAGGACAGTAAACTGCTGTGCGCAGCATTGCGGACAAGGGCATCTTCCCTTTCTCATCTTTATTCACGGTCAATTATACAAGGTTCTTTATTATGATATATCGTAGTGGAATACTGCCCAGCATCGCAGCCCTCTTGCTGGCACCGGCATTGGGAGCCATGGAGCTACGGCAAAACCTGAGTGAGGGCGATCGTCATGAGATCACCAGCGCTGAGGACGAAATGCCCAGCCTCCTGATTCAGCGATCAGATCGTTTGCGTGGCAATTATGATAGTGAGTATCTGCAGGCTGGTCTGCACATCCGCACAGGCAGTGCAGTCACCCTGCCCACTGATGTCCGCATGCATGACCTGAATACCAGCCATGTCATTGGCGCCCATGGCGAAGGCACGGTGGTGCGCTTTACGGGGCATTGGCAGGCCGATGGCGGCAACGCCTTTCCCCATATGAGCATTACCGAGGGGGCGCGCTTTGTTTTTACCGCTGAAAGCAGTATGAACTTGGTGATGGACGGCGCCTTCTTCACCAGACAACTGTGGGTCTATGGTGACGGTACCGGCATTCTGGAACTTGAAGAAGGCTTTGTTGCCGATCATACGGTGAACGAGCCACTAGCCAACGCCATGGGAACCATCCGTCTGGGCGGGGCCACCCTGATCACCCATCATGCCCGCAACATGCCGCAAAACACCCGACCCGATGGCCGTGGTGGCCACTACAAGAACGGCCATATTGTTTTTGAGCGGGTACCGGGCAATCGTTGGATTGTCGATACCAACAACCATTATTATTCAGCCCAGCTGGACTTCGACACTGATGCCATTCTTGACATCCGCAGTTCATTGACCCATGTAGGACACCGTCGTATTGCCATGCAGGTCGGGCCGGGCGGGTACTTCATCTCTACCGGAGCATTTCGTACCACGTCCCCGGATGTGACGATCACCAAGACAGGTCCGGGCATGCTGGCCCTGGATGGCGAACAGAGTTACCATCGTGGCTCGGCCCTGGTCCTGGATGAAGGTCTGACCCGCATGTCAGGCGATCCTGGACTGGGCCGTGACAATACCGCTCGTGAGGAGACCGGGGCCTTCCTGCATGTCACGGCTCGCAACCAGGCCGGCTTGCATCTGTCCGCGCCCGTGAGTCGTCTGCGTCGCATTGATCTGCAAGATCAGTCCCGCCTGTGGCTTGATCAAGAATGCGGTATAGAGGTCAGCGAAGGACTGCACATCGGGCCTGAGGCCCGTGTCGATCTGCGTGGCGATGTCATGGGCATGGTGCATGCCGAGGGCCGTATTGATCTGGTGTCCGGACAGAGTGTTCGCGTTGAATCCCTGGTTCTGTCAGGAACCTGGACAGTAAGTCTTGGTCGAGGAACCCCGGAGCATGCCCTGATGGAGGTCGCCGATGCCGCTGTGCTCAATCAGGCTCCGACGATCAACTTCCAAGATCGTCGTGGTCGGGTGCCAGAGGGAGAGGTGCTTGTGCTGCGGGCCGGGGATCTGAAGGCGGCAGCAGGTGTTGAAGGTGACTTCACCACTGACAATGGCCGCTTTCGCTATCGCCTCCGCATCGCCGACGGGGCCCTCATCGTGAGCGACATCGCCGCTGTTGCCGCACAGTAGCTGCCATAGGCGACTGCACGCCCTTAAGTCATGACCTGTCAGGCCATGACAAGCCAGAAGCAATGGCGTTGAGTAGCGCCTGCAAACCCTCTCTTGAATACGGTTTGCAGAAGTGTTCGTAAAGCAGATGCCGTTGATTCCAACTATGTGTTGTTTGAAGATGTGAGAGGGGATTCACTCACGCTGCAGTTGCTCGTCGACACGGCCAATAATGAGAACCGTGCCGGCCCCAGCGGCATACAGATCGTTCGACGCAGCGATGGGGTAAGCAATGAGCCGCCCCAGGCTCGGCCAGAACACCCATAGGACGTCATTCCTAGCCCCTCAGCCGTGGTGCCTGTATTTCTGCTGGCGTACGGCAGCTGTGGGGGCAGCTGAGATCAGCATTTGCAACAGAAATGATCAAAACATCAAGCCACACGCTTTTTGCGCGTTGACATGCTCGTTGTGCGAAACGCATTGCCGAGCTCCTCAGACCATTGGTCCTGAGGAGTGCAGTTGATATTTTAATGCGTCTCGTTGGGATTCAGTCCTGGAAAAATATGCAGCAGATATAAAAAGCCTGCTGGCGGTCCAGGTATACTAACGGGTCGGAAAGTAATGTAAGGTTCGATGGGCTATTTCGTCTATAAGGACATGAAGATCGACGGACGCACCTTATCCTCAACAGA
>SLQH01000451.1 GCA_007131555.1 Planctomycetota bacterium
ACTCACGGAGATGGAAAACATCACCGTCACGGCCACAACCGATGATGGCGTAACCCGGTACGTCCTCGAGTCAAACGAAACGCCACAGTACGGGTACGAAAACGGCTCGCTACGGGACCTCATCCATCTTGAGGAACCCCTGCCCTCAAGCGTCATCATGGCCCTCATCAGCGATGCCGCCAAGGCCCTGGCCACTGCTGATGACAGCCACCGTCTGCGTCACGACGGCCTTGATGACGGCGACATCCTCATCTCTGATGATGGTCATGGCCTGGTAGCTGACATCGGTCTGGTCCAGGCGCCCCTGCGCCCCAGTGGCGACACGCCGCTGGCCGTAAGCCAGTTCTTCCTGGGTGAGATCCTGCGCCGCGCCCTACGCCAGGGTCACGACGAGGCTGGGCGGCAACTCGATGACCTCCGTCACAATCAGGACCTGCACAGCAGCGTGGTGGACATCATTGAACGCTGCACGGCCGCTGATGCTGGCGAGCGCTTTCCAGACTGGTCGTCACTGCAGGACGCCCTTCACAATGCCCTGTCCCGTTGTGTACAACGGGAGCGCGGCCAACTCGCCCAGCGCGCCACCATCGTCGCTCCGGTGGAGGGTGAGCCCGAGACCTTGCGTGCCACCCGCAGCAGCAGCGCTGGCGAACAGGCTCTGGTCCCCCGTCCAACCCCAGGCGGTGATCTCGCCCGACGACCAACAGCCGTCAGCGCTCCGGTCTCCAAAGAACGCATCCCGGCTGGCGTCCTGGCCCTCATCTGCTGCGCCATCGGCCTGCTGGTGGTCCTGATCCTGACCCCCACCATCGTCCGCAGCATCCGTTCAGATCCGGCAGTCGAACCACGCCGCGATGTCTCCCTGTCATCATATCATGCCCGAGAGGCCCGTCAGGACAGCGCCCGCCAGGACCCGACAAGCTCACGACCCCCCATCACCAATCTGCAGCCGCCCATCCCTCGCCGCTTGGCCCCTGCCAGCCCACGTGAAGACCAGGCCCAGACATCGGACAGCGCCGCAGCCCCAGCCGACGATCCGGACGCCGGCGAACTGTTGGCCAGGCGCAGCCCCCGGACACCGGACAGCGCCGATCTGGCAGATGAATTATTGCCCCGCAGACATGCCGAAGGCCGCGACACCACCAGCGAAGCAGCGGCGGCCGAGCGCCCTGATCCCCAGACCAGGGCCACCGCCCAGACGCCCACTACCCGCCCGGAACCCACAACCAGCCCAGAGCCCAGCACCGTCACCGCTCCCCCTGAAACCAGCGCTCCGGAAACCAGCCCGGTCCGAACCCGGCAGGATGGCGGCGCTACGGATCGCCGGACGGCCGCTCACATCGACCGCCCAGGTATTGACCGCCTCCTGGCGATGGCCCGCCCCGACACCTGGGAGCAGGTATCGGTCACCTTGGTGGACGGCAGCGAAATCGATGGCGACATGCGCGTTGACGGTCGCTCCATCACCCTGCGCCACAACGGCGAAGAACAAGGCCTGGACGGCAGTCGCGTTGCCGCGTTGTCGTATCGGCCCATTGCCGATCTCTATGCCCGCAACGGCGACAACGACTTCCGCCGCCAACGCTTTGATCGCGCCATTGAGAGCTATCGCCGCGCCCTGGAGCGCAATCCCGAGCATCCCTATCTCATCAGTCAGATTGATCTGGCCGAGCGACATGAGCAGCGCCTGGCCACGGTCAACAACAACCTGCCCCAGGCCATCGCCGATAACGACTGGTCGGCAATCCTGGCTCATGCCGAAACCTGGTTTGAGATCACCGAACCGAACAGCATCGAACGCGGTTTCGGCCAGGCCCTGCGTGAAGCCTTCGCCCGACGGGCCCTGACCATGGATGAGCATGAGCGTCAGGCCTGGATCGAACGCGGTCAGCAAGTCCGCCTGCGCATGGAATACGATCCCGAAGCTCCGGCCTATCTGGCTGCGGCCATGGCCTCCTTTGCCGGCGAGGAGGCACCACGGGAGACCATGGCCCATTTCACCCAGGCCCTGCGGGCCCACGCCCCGATGGATGATGAGCATTGGTGGGCCTATGCCCGCACCTGCGCCGCACTCAACAACAATGAGGAAGCGGCCAGAGCCCTGGTACGTCTGTCTCCAACCGCCAGCGAACGTGCTGAAGTCCGCGCCCTGGGCGTCCAGATCGGCCTGCGTCCACCACCGCTGCGTCCGCGTCTGGTGTGCCTGACCTATATCGGTGGGCGAGGCAATCAGGCCATCCAGGAGGTCGGCTTCAGCGCCAACGGCACCCCCTTCGCGCGCGGCAATGGCTTCCAGTTCAATTTTGATCCGGCCAGCGGAAGGGTTGCCGTCAACGGCGACATCAACCAGTGTCTGGGCGACAACATCCCCCGCTACCGACCGCCCCTGGCCGCCCAATCGGTGACCGTTCCGGCGACCGGAGAACGACTCACCATCCGCTATCGCCAAGTGGCCGGACATCTCCAACAGCCCCAGCTTGACTCGGATGGCGGCTGGCGCTTCTGGGGCTGGTCCCTGGCCCAGGCCAATCAACGCAGTCTGATGGCCGACTCCCGTGGCTACGACATCTGGCTCTACCCGGATGGCCGCCATGTCGGCATCATGGGTTGGACAGATGGCGGCAACAGCGTCTTCGCCCGTGACCCCCAGGACCTGGACACCTCAATCGAAAAATCCCAGATCTTCACTGGCGGCTTCTCCAATGTCATCGGCGGCATGTCAACCGTGCTGATGAAGATTGATGTAGTGGAACGACGACCGGTGTCTGGCACCTTCATTGCCAGCCATGTCTTCAATCATGCCCAGGATCGTTGGGGCCGGACCTACATCCCCCAGCAATGCAACCGGCGTTGGGCCGGATCGACCCTGACAGACCCCTTCGGAGTCGGCGAGGTGCGCAGTTCGGCCTTGTTCGTCTTGGACACCGATCTCAAGAGCAACATCTTCCATGGGGCCATTGGCGGTCGCAACACCCAACGTCAGAGCCTCGGCCTGATCGCTGTCCACGGTAATCTGGCCATCCTGGGCGGCTTTACCGATGCCACCGAGATGACGACCGTCAACGCCTACCAGGAACAGCCCGGAGGTGGCCTGGATGCCATGGTGGCGGTGGTCGAACTGTGGCCCACAGGGCGATGACGGTCGCGTGATCGACGGCGATATGCAGGGAGCGGCAAGGGCGATCGCCCCAGGCCACAAGAAAGTCCTCAAGCTCGGTCGGTAGCGACCGTTACTGATGCTGTACAGGGACCGCACCCACACTGGATCAGGAGCTTGAAGATGGAAATCCGCCCCGACATGTCTGGCTTCGAGCGGCTGGAGCGCAAGCGCCAGCACGATCGGGGACCCGGCGATGCCGTGTCGGGTGCCTCATCGTCCCAGGCCAAGCGGCCGGCCGCCTCACCGCAGCTGCTCGACAGCGCCACTGTGCAACGCTATGTCGACATGCTCTCCGAGGCTGCTCCCGAACGCCTGCATCAGCTCAACGCATTACGGCAACGCATTGAGAACGGCTCATATAACGCCGATGCCAAAGAACTCGTCCAGCCGATTCTCGACGCTCTGCTTGATGAACAGCGCCAACTGTAGCATCAGTTGGCGACCGTTCATTGGGCCTGGCGGATGGTGGAGACATGATGGTGATCAATAACGTAGTCGGCGCTACGAGCCATATCAACGGTCATCAGGCCCCGCCAGTTCCTGTGATGACACCGGTTACCAAAGGGGGCTAGCATGGACCCCGGACGACCCTTGGTCATGACCAGTCCCGCCTGTCGGATCGTGTCGTGGGTGATCATCATGGTGATCCTCGTCGCGACCTCTGTTTCCCTGGCGGCCCTTGAGGTTGAGGAACTGGCCGACAACAGCGCTGCCAAACTGACCGTTCTCGGCAATGGCGTCTTCTTGCGAGGACAATATCAGACGGCAATATCGTACTACGAACAGGCCCGGGAACGGGATCGCAGCTATTTCTACGCCGCCTTCAACCTGGGATTGACCCATCATCGCCTGGCAGCACTAAGCGATGACCGCAGCACCGCTACCGAGCACTACCGTCAGGCCCGCATGGCCTTCCAGCAGGCGGCCGAACTGCGCCGCGACAATCCGGAAGTCCATTCCAGCCTTGGCCTGCTGGCCTTCGAAACCGGTGACGTCAATCTTGCGGTCAGCCATTTCCAGGCCGCCATCAATGCCGCCAGCCAAGGCGACGAACGGGCCGGTTATTACTTCAACCTGGGAACCGCCCTGGAACGCCTCAATGATCTTGACGGGGCCCAAAGGGCGTACGAACAGTGTCTTGAACTCAGCCCCCGACACTTCAACGCCTTGTACAACCTCGGCACCCTCCACCTGCGCCGCAACGCGCCGCGGGCTGCCGAACGATTGTTGCGACAGGCCCGCGAAGCCAATCCACGCCGGCCTGAGCCTCTGCTGAATCTGGCCATCCTGGCCGAACGACACGGCACCGAAGACCCCCTGGCGCTCCTGGATGCCGCTGTCCAAGCCGCCACCAACCATCATCCCCGCCTCCTGACCAGGGCTCTGTGGCACCGGGCCTCCTATTTCCAGCGGGCCACCATCGCTGGGGTCCCCACCAAGATCCGCATGAAGAACGACCTCGAAGAGATCCTGCGCCATGATCCCCAACACCCCCAGGTCAATGCCTTGCTCGGTGAGTACCATGAGAGCCTGGCCGAATATGATCGGGCCATCGCCTACTTCGAACGCGAAATCGCCGCCGGCCACGACAGCCCGGCTGCCCTGGAAGCTCGGCAGAAGGCCCACTTCAGGCTGGCCATCATCTACAGCCAGCATCGTCGTCATCCCGACAAGGCCCTGGCCCATGTTGAAGCCTATTACCAACTCCGTCCTGACGCCTCAGATGCGCTGCGGGAACGCGCCCTGGGCATCCTTGATGGCAGCCAGGAGCCATGACCGATGTCTCCTTGTCGCCATGTCTACGATGATGATCGCCCAGACTGTCCACATTTCGTGCCAGACGGAGCCTCGTTGTGCCTGTGGCATAACGCGACCATCGACAAGACCTCGCCCTACGTGATCGATCTGCTGGAGCAGGCTCTGCGCATGGGTGCCGGCGACATGGAGGGCGCCCATCTGGAGGGGCTGATCTGGCCGGGGGCACAATTGGCCGGAGCCCGCTTACGCGGCGCCCACCTGGAAGATGCGGTGCTCACCGGAGCAGACCTCTCAGGTGCCGACCTCACCGATGCCGATCTGACCAGAGCCAACCTGCGCGGTGCCATCCTATCCAAGGCCTGTCTGCATCGCGCCCACCTCAACCATGCCCATCTTGGCGAGGCTCGTCTGGACAGCGCCGACCTCAGTGGAGCCAAGATCCACAACACCGTCTTCCTGGCCAGCGATCTGCGTCATGCCGACCTCGGCGGGGCCGAGGTCGAGGATTTCTTCTGGAATCGCCTGACCCGCTTCAGCGGCATTACCGGCCTTGAACCGACAGAAATGGCCGATCTGGAGGATGACGAGGCCGATACCCAGCGTTTCATCGCCCCGGTGGCCATGGGAGCCCACGACCTCGACCAGCGCCGCATCAGTCGAGGTTCTGATCCTGAATTGCAGCGGACCCGCCTCTACCGAAGCGACATCATGCCGGCTCCGCCACAGGCCATGGCCCCGGTCAATCCGCCCGATACCCACAGCCCGGCTGGCGACCCCCGCACGCCCCAGTTGCGACGACAGATCCAGATACTGCGCCTGGCCGCTGCGGCTGCCATCCTGATCGCAACCCTGGCCACTGCCATGGCCGTGTTCCTGCGCTACCGGATGCCTGACGGCGTTGCCCCCCCCGAAACCGATACCCATGCCTTTGATCAGCAGGAACGCGAGGCTTACCAATCACGCCTCGCCGCCCTTGATGAACAGCTACGCGAGGCCAATCGCCGCGTCATGGCCAGCACCAGCAGCCTTGAGCGTCAACGTGAACATCTCGCCGAAGCCCGTGGTCTGGTCGCCGAACTGGAGGACAGTCAACGCTTTCTGGTGCATGAGAACGCCCGCCTGCGCAGTGCCCACGATGAGGCCGTGATCATGCGTGATCGTCTGCACAGGCTGACCGCGGCCCATGATCGTCTGGCCGAACGCAATCAGGCCCTGGAGCAGACCTCGCAGATCCTCACCCGTGGACTCCGCGATATGCGCCAGCAGAAGGAACACCTGGAACGTCACGTCTACGGCGACCAACTGGCTAACGAACACCGCATTCGCGAACTGGATGAAGCCAATCAAGGCCTCAACCGCGAGTTGTCCGAAGCCCGCACCCGTCTGCTGTCGCAGGGTCGACGCAATGCCCAACTGGAGGCCGCCCTGACAGCGGCAGAGCACAGCCTGGCCAGCTTCACCCGCCGTATCCAGGGAACCCAGCTGGAATCATTGCTGCTGGGTGATCCCGCCGCCCGTCCCTTGCTCCGGCTGCAGCCAGGGCGCACCATCGCCCTGGGTGGCGACGTGCTCGTCACCCTTACAGTGGATATCGATGAAGATCACGAGCCGCTCCCAGACCGGGTCCGCATCCGCAGCGAACTCGTCGTCCAAGGGCCGCCGGGGCAGGATCTACCTGAGGTCAGCATCGCCTTCTACGATCATGACGACCTGCCGCTGCGCAAGATCAGCTACGCCTTCCCGGCTCGGATTGGCACCACCGGCTTCGCCAATGCCGTTGTCAGCCTGGACAGCCCAAGCTTCCCGGCCGGAGCCCGTCTCCTGCTGACCGACAGCAGCCGGGTCACGGCCAGAAACGACTGATTTTCGGCCCAGCGCTCAGCATCCACGTACACCGCCGTGTGTTAGACCCTCCTGTGGGTAGCCCCGGCCCATGGATTCCATCCCCGTCTGTTGGTCGTAGCATGCCTGTGCCTCGACGCGATGCGCATGACGCGAGGCCGCCTCGGCGCGCGACTGTTGTCAGCATCATCCCAGGTGCTGTGTATGGAGTTGACTTCATGGTCCATGATGCCCCTGTGTTCGCTCGCATTGCACGTGCCAGAACCGCCATGGTGGCGCTGGCCCTGCTGCTGCTGGTCGCCTGTGGCTCAACCCGTGACCCAGATGACAGCGTGGCTCCTGAGGCTCCAGCTGCCGGTGACTCCATGATGGCTGATGAAGCAGTCGCAGCTGAAGATGCGATTGAAGACACGATCGAGGCCGATCAGGCAGAGGCCGACGACGTCGCCATCGCTGATCCCGATGACCCGCATGAGATGCCTGAAGATGTCAGCGAAACCCCTGTTGAACATCGGGCCGCAGACTGGATCGATCCTGCCATTCTGGCCCATGACGGCTCCCGGCTTCCGCCTGACTCGGTACCACATCGCAGCGTCGACGAACGAGGGCGCTTGGTCGCTGAAGGATATCTCTGCGATGACAAGCCAGTCGGCATGTGGACCTATTATGGACCCGATGGGCGCACCCAGATGGCTGGGACCTATGTCTACGGCGGTCGTCGCCACGGCGCTTGGACCACTTGGCACGACAACGGCACCGTGGCCATGCGGGGCACCTATCTCTTCGGTCGCAAACATGGCCGCTTCAGCTATTATCACAACAACGGCTCGCTGGCCATGCAGGGTGACTACCAGCAGGGCCAACGGATTGGAGAATGGCGGACCTGGTATCGTGATGGACGGCGTTCCAGCCGGGGCCACTTCGTCAACGATCGACCCGCCGGCATCTGGCGCCATTGGGGCCGAGATGGCCGATTCAGCGGTGAGATCAATCACGAAGACCGCATGTCCCAGCGCTAGGAGTCTGTAAGGAATAGACTGACACGTCGCCTGGCTTGGCCTTTTCGGCCCCGGACTCGCCAATGCCCATCGCCTATCACAACACCACCACGGAGCACCGGGCCTTGGCCCGCGTGCTTACGCGCGGTTCCCATGCCATCTTCAAGAACCAGCCAGACCGGCGGCAGGGCGCCCGTGCCATGGCTTGCAGATACCGCGACTCGTGATCATGGGCACCAACAAAAACGCAAGCGGGGTGCAACGCTGGCGGCGACGCCCCGGCCTATAGCGGTCTCAAGGATCATCGCCCGCCAATGTACGCGGGCCAAG
>SLQH01000509.1 GCA_007131555.1 Planctomycetota bacterium
CAGCACAACCCCGGTCGCAAGTGGGGCTTGGTGCGGGGCTTGGGGAACCGGGGCCGTTAACCAAAAAACCCAGCCCGTTCTGGGCTGGGTTGGATTGGCTCCCCGGGCAGGATTCGAACCTGCGACCAATTGATTAACAGTCAACTGCTCTACCGCTGAGCTACCGAGGAATGTGCGGTGTTGTGGTGGGGGTCTTATACGGCGGTGGGTGGGTGGTGCAAGGGGGTCTCCGGGGGCCTGTAACGAATCGTTTGATCGGGTGGCGGGCAGATGTGTGGCCATCTGGGGTTCGCGCATCAGCCGTCAGGGATGCTGGCCTGGGCTCATACCTGCGCTGTTCAGCCCGGTCAGGCGATCAGCGCCGTCAAGAGTGGCTCTGCGAGGGCGGGCTCAGGTGTACATGCAGGCCAGGGTGAGGGCATCGTCGGAATCGGAATCGGTGGCCTTGGCGTGGAGGCCGGGGTTGAGCATGGTGTTGATGAGATACTTGGCGGTGACGCCGGTGAGGCTGGTACGGCTGGGACGACCGGCAACAATGTGCTCAAGGGCTTCGATGTCGCTGGTCCAGGCCAGATCGCCAACCCCAAGGATGCAATAGTCGCCGGGCTGGTGTTCGGTGGCCAACTGGCCCTTGCGCCAGTAATAGTGGGTTTCACAGATGCTGGCCTGATAAGCCCGCATATAGGGCATGACATCGGCTGGGCGGAACCACAGCTTGATCTCCTGCTCGGCTTCTTCGGCGGAGGCCGAGGCGTGGATCAGGTTGTCGATGCGGGCGATGAACTTTTCGCCATCATCGTTGTGTTCGGTGACGATGGTGCCGAGGGCCCGCAAGGTGTTGGGGGCGCTGTCGCGGGCGATGTGGGGGTTGGTGGGGCCGGCGATGGAGCGGACCTTCTCGACCGCCTGGGGACCGCAGTAGATGAGGGCGATGACCCGACGGCGGTGAGGGTCTTCCGGGTAGTGGTCACGACCGGTGATGTAGTCGATGAGATTGGGGAAGAAGGGCTTGCTGGCGTGTTCGGCGTAGTGCTCCCTGGCCAGGAGTTCGTCGACGTGGACGATCTTGGCACCGGCCAACCGCAGTCCGGTATGGGATTCGGACAGGGTCGAGAGGATGTACCCGGTCAGGGACAGCTTGAGGGCGTCCGGCTTGATGATGACCAGGGTCTGTTCGAGGGCATGGGGATCCATGGGATGACATCCTCGCTGGGGCGAAGCATTATGGGGAACAAACGACCGAGTCAATGTGTGAGTCACCGGAGCCGCCGCCTGGAGGCTCAACCTTCGCGGGCACTCAAGTCCTCCCAACGAGCGTAGAGTCCGTCGATGGTATCCTGCAGGGCCTGGATGTCGGCACTGAGGCTGAGCAGGGCCTGGGGATCGGTGCCGATGACCGGGTCCTGGCTGCGCTGTTCCAGGGCGGCCAGGCGGGCCTCGGCCCGTTCGATGCGCTCCGGCAGGCCGCGCAACTCCTTCTGTTCGGGCCAGGTGAGGGCCGGCGCAGCCGGACCGGCCGCAGCAACGGCGGGCCCTGGATCAGCCGCCTGGGCCGCCGCCTGCCGGCCCCGGGCCTGTTCCCACTGCTGCATGTCGGCCACCGGCCAGGCGGCTCCCTGGCCGTCGAGGGCGATGAGCTGGTCGCAGACCCGGTCGAGCAGGAAGCGGTCATGGGTGATGAGGACCACGGCGCCGGGAAAGTCCAGCAGGGCCTCCTCCAGGACCTCCAGCGAGGGGATGTCGAGGTCATTGGTGGGTTCGTCAAGGAGCAGGAGGTCGGCCGGTTGCAGCATCAGCAGGGCGATCAGCAGGCGGGCCTGTTCGCCACCGGACAGGCTGGCGACCGGCTGGTCGAGCTGGTGGCCGCCGAACAGGAAGCGCCGGGCGTAGGCGGCGATGTGCATGCTGCCCCCGCCCCAGGCCACCTGGTCGCCCTGGGGGCAGAGGGTGCGGCGCAGGCTGCGCTGCGGGTCAAGGTCGCGCCGGTCCTGGCTGAAGGTGGCCAGACGCAGGCCGTGGGCGTGACGCAGGCGGCCGCAGTCGGGGGCCAGGGTTCCGGCCAGGACCTGCATCAGGGTGGTCTTGCCGCTGCCATTGAGGCCGATCAGGCCGAGGCAGCAGCCCGGAGCCAGGGTGCAGTCGAGATCGGCGAAGATCGTCTTGTCACCGTATGACTTGGCGATCCCCTCGGCCACCACCAGCTCATTGCCACGGCGGCCGGTGGCTTGGAAGTCGAAGTCAGGACTGCGCTGACCGGCGGCGTTGCGGCGCTGGACCGCCGCCAGATCACTGCGCAGGACCTCGGCCTGGCGGATGCGGGCTACGGCCTTGGTGGTCCGGGCCTTGGGCCGCCGGGCCAGCCAGGCGTCTTCGCGCCGCAAGCGGTTGGCCAGGCGCTGCTGGGTGGCCCGCTGGCCGTCCAGGAAGACCTCACGGGCGTTGACGAAGCCCCGGTAGTCGCCGGGATGCTGGAACAGCCCGGCCGGATAACAGGCCCCCAGCTCGACCATCCGCCCGACCACCCGGTCCAGGAACCAACGGTCATGGGAGATGATCACCACCGCACAGCGCAGGCCCTGGAGGCGCTCCTGCAGGCTCCAGATGGCCGACAGATCGAGATGGTTGGTGGGTTCATCGAGCAGCAGCAGGTCGGGGTCGGTGATGAGCCCCACGGCGATGGCCACCCGCTTGCGCCACCCGCCCGAGAGCTGGCCGATGGGCTGGTCGGCGATGGCCGCCAAGTCATGGGCCTCCAGGGCCGCGATGACCGCCGGCGAGCAGTCCCCGCCGGCCTCACGACCGCCCGGCTGGGCCGCCGCCAGCAGTTCGCGGGCGGTGGTCTCGGGGGCGAAGGTCTCGTCCTGGGCGACCAGGGCCACATGGGGATCGCCATGGGCCACCCGGCGGCCGGTCTCGGGGCTGATGAGCCCGGCGATGATCCGCAGCAGGGTGCTCTTGCCCGAACCGTTGGCCCCGATCAGCCCCAGGCGTTCACCGGCGCGCACCGTCAGGTCGAGGTGTTCGAACAGTGCTTCGGCCCCGTAGCTGTGGCCGACCTCGGACAGGCAGATGAGGTCAGGCATCGGGCGGGGTGGGGTCGATAGCGGTACTGGAGCGGCTGCGCATCAGCGAACTGGTCATCAGATCGATCAGGGCCGGGAGGATCTCACAGGCGCTGCCACGCAGCGACAAGCAGCCGTCCATGCCGCTCAAGGGCGTGGCGGTGGCGTTGATCTCGACCACCGGATGGCCCGCCAGCAGCATCTCCGGGGCGATGGCCGCCACCGGCTGGACCAGGCTGGAGCTGCCGACCACCAGGCAGGCGTCGGCGGCGAAGCCCTCGATTCGCTCGACCTCGTCGGCCGGCAGCGGCTCGCCGAACCACACCGATCCCGGCCGCACCGGGGCCCCGCAGCGCGGGCAGGGCAGGAAGCTGAGACCGTTGTCCTCGCTGTCGCGTGACCGCCAGCCGCAGGCGGCTGCGCAGGCGGTGTCGTACAGGCTGCCATGGAGGTGGACCACATCGGCCACTGCCGCCCGTTCCAGCAGATCATCCTCGTTGGTGGTGGCCACCAGGACCCGGCGCGGGGCCGGGGTGCAGCGCTGGAGCAGGGCCAGGGAGCGCTGACCGGCGTGCGGCTGACAGGCCGCGACCTGTTCACGCCGTTCCCGGTACCAGCGCCAGACCAGCTCCGGATCGCGGGCGAAGGCCTGACGACTGGCCAGGTCCTCGACCCGGTAGCGCTGCCACAGGCCGTCAGCATCACGGAAGGTCGGCACCCCGGCATCAGCGCTGCTGCCGGCCCCGGTGATGACCAACAGACGCCGCCGCCCGCCCAGGCGGTCGGCAGCGCGGGCCAGCTGGCCGGTTACGGAATGGTCGGGATCCATCATCGGCTCCGGCACACGCCCAGGCCCTCGACCACCAGACGCACCGGCAGGTAGTGAGCCAGATCACGACGCAGTTCCAGGACCGTCTCGATGGCCGCCACCGCCGCCTCAGAAGCGGAGCCGCGCAGGTCCTGGCGCAGGTCCTGCAACAGGCCCTCCAGCCACAGATCGAGGATGCGACGTTGTTCTTGATTGCGCTCGGTGCCCTGACGCCGGGTCCGGGTGACCTTGTCAAGGGCCGCGATGACATCATTGACGACCTGGATGTCAAAGCCCTGTTCAAGGAGCGAACGCAGAGCCGACAGGGGAATGTCAGCAACCACGCCTCCCAAGGCCCCTCGATGACTACCCCCGCCCATGGTGGCCATGCGCCGGGCCGGGCCCTGATCAAGGCCCTGGGACACCAACAGCCGCTGCAGTTCATCTACCGTCAACGGAGTCAGGCGATAGATCTGGCTACGACTGCGGATGGTCGGCAGCAGGCCTGAGGCATGACCGGTGGTCATCATGAAGCGGACCCCGGCCGGAGGCTCCTCAAGGACCTTGAGCAGGGCATTGGCCGATTCATGACGCAGGCGCTCGACACTGGGAATGATGAAGACCCGGCCTCCGGCCATCAAGGGGCTCTGCCAGACCTGCTCTATGACCTGTTCACGAATGGTCTTCACATCCAGGCCGACCAGACTGGCGGCATCAGGCAACTGGACCAGATCAGGATGATCGCCCTGCATCACCAGTCGACAGGACTGGCAAGCGCCACAGGCATCGCCATCCTGGCGCTGCAGGCACAGCAGGGCCTGCGACAGGGCCTCGGCCAGGGTACGGCGCCCGATGCCCGGTCGACCCTCAAAGATGATCGTCTGGGGAACGGCATCGGCGGCCAGCAGCCGACTGACGACACGGATGGTTCCCTGATGGCCGATCACGTCGGCAAGACGCATGGACTGCCTCCGCGATCAGACGGTGGTTCATGGCCCAGTGGAACGATAGATCTCGCCGGGCTTGGTCAACTCCTCGGCCCAGACTATTCTGGCATCGGCCAGGAACATGCCGTAACGACGCCCCTGGGGCATGCTCAGGGGCTGCGAGGTGGTCAGCAACACGGTGGAGCCGCGCTGCTCACCGATCGGGCGATTGTAGGCGAACGGAGCCCCGGTCACCACGCAGTGGAAGCGGTTGTAGACATTGCGATCAGGCACCGCCCCCCGCATCCACAGATCATCAAGGGTGCGTGGCCATTGCTCCTGGCTCTGATGGAAGGACAACAGGGTGCGACCAATGGCATCGAGCATATGCTGGGTCTCAGTGGGATCTCCGTTGCGACGGGGGCTCCAATTGGGATTCTCGTACTCGGGAGTACCAAGGTTGCGATTGACGATGGCGTGCAGCAATTCGCGATCACGACCGGCGATGGTGCCATCATGATCGACTTGACCACGCAGAGACAGCATCTGGTCTTCAGCCCGCCAGGCGATCAGCAGCGGCATGGCCGCCTCGATCGATGGCACCTTGCCGGCATCGCGCAGTTCAGCGCGAATACGTGGCTGGGTCTCCTCAAGCTGGGTCAGGGCCAGATACCATTCATAGGCCTGATTGAGACGCCCGGCCCGACGATGGCACTCGGCAATGGTGAACAAGATCTCCAACATGCGCGGCCGAGCGATGGCCTCTTCAGCCAGGGCCTGGGTCAACTGCTGGGCGGCGATATCCAGAAAGCCGATATAGTCCTGCTCGATGAGATTGCGACGACTGCGCATCAGTCCGCGCAAGGTGAAATGCTTTTCGTTGTCATCGAAGCGCCGCTCCATGGCCGCCATGACATCACGCACCTTGTGCAGATCACCATGGCGCAACTCCAGACCAAGCAGCATGCTGCCGGCCACGAAATAGGCCTCATCAGTCAGGCGACGACGAGCGAATATGCGGCGATAGACATCCGTCCATTTGTCGAGGTCAAAGCGCTCACCTTCAATGATGTGGCGCTGGAGGTGGCTGTTGACCTCTTCGATGCCACCGCGCAGGTTGCTATGGATGATCGGCAGATTGCAGCGCACCCGCACCGCCCAGGCACCCATCAAGGCCACGCGACCCTGAAAGGCCGCCGGAAAATTGCGCCTGCTGTAGCACATCAAGGCGTAGCGATAACGCCGCTCGATGGGGATGCTGTCCTGCGGGATCACCCAGTCCTGGCGATCGGGAAAGGACCGGCCCTGGGCCCGGGCGCGGCGCGCCTCGCGGGAATAGAGACGATCCCGGTCAGTGACCCACTCGTCATTGAAACCATGACGTGACGTCAACCATCGACGGAAGTCGTCATCAAGGGGCTGGATGAAACGACCATTGGGGCCCCATTCAGAGGCCAGGGCACTGAAATAGGTATGGGGATCAGTGATGATGAAGTAGTCGTACTCACTCAATCCCGACGAATGGCGGCAGCCATCAATATCGGTGCCCATGTCCGGGCCACCCTCATCACCCAGAGCCCGCGAACGGTCACCACGGATCGGGATGGTAGCAGCCTGGAACGGCTTGTTGACGATCGGCGAATAGAACGTGCGTGGCTCAACCTGCTGGGCCGCAAACAGCGGACTGATTGCGGCGAGTAGCAGGAGCAGACGCAGCGGCGACGTCAACGACATGACACACCTCCCTAGCAGGGCTTGACGCCACCCATGGCCGCATCTTTCCGACCCCGGCAGGTCAAGCGGTCTGTCCGTCTGACACGCGCCGTTCAGGAGATCTCAACCACTTCAACGGTGGTCTGATCGGCACGGAAACCAACCCGACGCCGACTGTCCTTGCGACGCTTGTAGGTACCGGCGATGCCCTTGCGGCCGCGGGTATGGGCGACCACCCGCAAAACAGCCTTGCGACCCTCTACAAAGGGACTGCCGACGGTGGCCTGACCATCGTCGCACAGAAACAACACTGGTGCCTCGATACTGGCCCCCGGCTCAAGGCTGGCAGCCCGGTCAAGCACCAGACGAGCACCGACTTCGGCCCGATATTGACGACCACGATCGGAAATGATTGCGTACATGTCTGACATCCTTTCGAGCCACTGGCCGCAACAGCCTTCTCCCGGGCAGCGCGGGGGAAGGCTTCTATCATCGTTCTTCAGCCGTGCAAGCCGGAAGACAGAGCGCTTCCGGCTTGTAATGCATCTCTTGCGTATGTCTACGTTTCGTAGACAATGACAGCCATGCAGACGATCCCCCTTCGTGACCTTCAGCAGCGCGGCGCCAAGGCGGTGCCGACCACGCACGATCCCGTCGTCCTGACCGGACGGCAGGGGCCGCTCTACCTCTTGGTGCCCGCCGATCCTGCCCACCTGGCCGAACAGGAGCGCGAGATCCGCCGGGCCATGGCCCGCGCCAACCTCCGGGCCTGGCAGGAGCAGGCCGTCGAGGCCGGTCTGGACACACTCACCGACGCTGATATCGCAGCCGAGATCACGGCCACCCGTACGGCCCGCAGACGGGACAAGCGCCGGTCCTCCGGCACCGCATGAGCATCCTCGCCGTTCTTGATACCAACGTGATCGTGTCAGCCGGAATCCGACCCGGCAGCAGTCCGGCCCGCATCGTCGAGGCCGCATTGGACGGCATCGTGGTGCCGGTGATCTGTCCCGCCGTGGCCAAGGAATACCACCAGGTCATCACCCGGCCGAAATTCAGGCGCTGGGACTTCCCACCCCTCTGGCTCACCGGCCTGATCGACCTGGCCCACCGACTGGACCACAACCCTCCACCCTGGCCCCTGACGGGCCCAGACCCGGACGACCTGATCTTCCTGGCCCTGGCCCACGCAAGCGGCGCCACCCTGGTCACCGGCAACAGCGCCGACTTCCCGAAGCGCATCCGCAAGGACGTCACGATACGCACGCCGACCGAGTACCTCGACCACCTTGCTGGCCTTGGACACCACATCTGACGCGTCCGTGCATACCACAGAGAGGGCGCGCCCGCAGCATCAATTCCATTGCCCCCCTCACCCCCGCAAACGGGCCGGGGTCTTGGCTTCGATGGTGCTGATGATCCGTTGGCAGGTCTTGCGCAGGGTCTTTTCGTCCAGGGTCCGGTCGTCGGCCTGGAGGATGACGCGCAGGCTCAGGGCCTTGTGGCCGGGGGGGATCTGGTCGCCACGGTAGACCGGGGCG
>SLQH01000501.1 GCA_007131555.1 Planctomycetota bacterium
ATGTGGTCATAGATCCAACGGTTGGCCGGATAGCCGTCGGCACCCAGGTCGACAGCGTAGCGTCGGGGCGCTTCGCCGAATCCAGGCCGATAGAGGTTGCCGAAGCGGTCCTCCAGCAAACCGCTGATACCGACATCTGCGCTGCCGTCAGGTACCGGGACGATGCTCGCGCCGGTCAGCATGGGGAGGACGAACAGCGATCCCACCAGGGCCCGATGACCGGTGTGCAGAGGGGTCAGGTCACGGCGTGGCTCAGCAATGGCATTGACCAGGCCCCAGGCCAAGCTCCGCCCTTCAAACAGGGGAGTCGGCAGGGTCTGGGCTCGCAGGTACCAGACGCTGGTGAGAGCCATCCGGGAATCAATGGCCAGACGGGCCACCAACTGCGGATCATCACCGCCCCAGGCTCCGGTGCCCAGACGCATGCGATGGTCAATGCGCAGGGTATCGCCCACCTGGCGCTCACCGGGATCGCCACTGCGTTCGGGGAGGGGGACGTCGGCATGCCACATCTGATGCTGTACCAGCCAACCGAGGACCGCGCCGATCATCAGACAGGCTATGACTGGTGCCATCAGCCATCGTAGCGGTGATGACAGGTGGACACGGGTGATCTGGAGATGGTCACGCTTGGCACAGGCAATGCGCAGATGGGCGTCTATGGCGCAGGCGGCGACGGCGATGGTGATGTGCAGCCACAGAACCCGGTGGGGATGGGCGATCTGACCGGTGATCAGTCCCTGGGGATCAAGGCCGGGGATCTGTTGCAAGGCGCTCACCGGGGGAGGCTCGAAGAGGCCGAGGCGGTGCGCGAGGACTGATTCTCCGAGCATCAATACCGGCATCCATCGCAGCATGCCCATACGGGCCGGCACGAACATCCAGTAGATGACCGCCATCCGTAGCCAACCGCTGAAGGCTTGATGGCGCAGGTACGAGTGGTCGATCATCTGGTCAATCGATCTGGCCCATAAAAAGGTCAGGAAGCCAATGACCAGCAGGAGGATCTCCGCCAGCAGGAAACGTCGCCAGTGCAGGGGGGCCAGTTCGGCAACGATGGCCGCCATTGCCAGCAGCAGGCCAGGACCAGCGGAAGCCGGATACAGCCAGGCAGTGGCCAACCAGGCTGCCCAGATAAAGACCAGATGGGCGATGATCAGCGGCCGCCGTTCATAGAGTGCTTGGGGGAGGGGGCGCACCGTTGCAGCCCGCCGGGAGGCGGTGCGGGGACCTGGAGTTGCCAGGTTGGTGTTCATCGCCCCATCCTCGGCAGCTGGATCACGGTTTCGGCAGTGGCCAGGTCAAGGATCAGGGCATGGTCATCGTCCATGTCCAGCCGACTGGCATCCAGGGTCAGGACCACTGTCAGGACGTCCCGAGGCAGGTGCTTGGCCAGCGAGCTGGGCGGACCGAGCCCGACCAATGCCAGTTGTTCCAACAAGGCCCGGCGGGAGCCGGTGATGGGGGCCGGAAAGGCGGGTCCGTGCAGGCTGACCAGCCAGCCGTGCATGCACAGATGATCGACCAGGGTCGCGGTCACGGCAACCAGGCGCTCAAAGGCCATGGCCCGGCTGGGACGACCACCGTTGTCGAGCAGGAGGGCGATATGCCGACTGGCCGGATCGTTGCGTTGGGCCACCAACAGATGGCGCATGCGGGCACTGACCCGCCAGTGGATGCGGTGCATCGCATCCCCCGGACGATAACTGCGCAGATGGGAGATCTCCTCGTCGCCAGTGGTGGCCGAGGTCGGTCCCTGTTCGATCCAGCGTTGCAGTTGGGCCTGCAAGGGGCGGGTGATGTGGCCGATCGCAGGCAGGACCAGAACCTCACGTGATGCGCCGATGCTACGCTGGTGACGAATCAGGCCAAAGGGCTGCTCGCCGATCAGGACTAGTGGCCGCAGCATGGTCACGCCACGGCGCGGAAAACGTGTCTGCCATACCACGCGGGTCGCCTGGCAGGACAATCCGGGCACTTCACCGATCTCGGTCAGGGCCTGGGCATTGGGATCGTGGGCCATCAAGACGACTGGCGGACAGCCATGCTGGGCACTCAGCAGACAGCCGAGCCCGACATCCTGGCCGGCATGGATGGTGCGCGGAACCAGCCATCGGCCATCGGCATGCCGCAGTCGTCTTGGTGTCATCCAGGCGGCAATGGTCAGGGCGATGCAGGCGATCAAGGGGATGGACAGCAGGACATGATCACCCTGATGGATGATATGCAGGCTCAGCAGTACGGCCGCGCTGATCAGGACCCAGGCCTGGATGGTCAGTCGGTTGCGGCGCTGGGCCTGTTCCGGGCTGTCGGTCACGGCATTCACCGCGGTACTGCCACCGCAGCGATGGCAGCGGCGATGATCTCATCAGCCTCCTGACCGACCTTGGGGCGGATGCGATGGGCCAGGGCTGGGGCGGCCAATTGCTGGACGTCATCGGGCACCACGAAATCGCGACCGGTGATCAAGGCGTAGGCCTGACAGGCCCGCTGCAGGCCGATGGCCGACCGAGGACTGGCTCCGGTGACCACCGCCGGGCTGGACCGGGTCGCCGCGACCAGATCAAGGATATAGTCGCGCACCGTATCGCTGACCGCCACGCTGCGGGCCCGGCTGCGCATCTGCCGGGCGACATCCAGGTCCATGACTGCTTGCAGGCGGTCCAGGTCGCCTTCTGAGCCGTCGTTGGCCAGCAGTTCCCGCTCGCGCTCGCGCTCGGGGTAGCCCAGGGTGAAGCACAGCAGGAAACGATCCTTCTGTGACTCCGGCAGGGGATAGGTGCCGACATGGTCGTGGGGATTCTGGGTGGCGATGCAGAAGAAGCAGTCGGCCAAGGGACGGCTCTCACCATCAACCGTGACCTGACCCTCGCTCATCGCTTCCAGCAGGGCCGACTGGGTGCGGGCCGGGGTGCGGTTGAGTTCGTCGGCCAGCAGTACATCGCAGAAGATCGGACCGGGATGAAAGACAAAGGCATGGTCATGTTCGTGGTAGATCGACAGGCCGGTGATATCGGCCGGCATCAGATCAGGGGTGCATTGCAGGCGCCGCAGCTGGCCACCGATGGCCGCTGCCAGGGTCTTGCCCAGGGTGGTCTTGCCGACTCCGGGGATGTCCTCAAGCAATACGTGTCCGCCGGCCAGAAAGGCTGTCAGCAGCAGATCGATGCTCCGGTCATCTCCCCGATACACCTGTCGGATAGCCTGATGGAGAATGCGCAGAGGAGCGTTTGTTTCAGAGGCCGACGACTGGACGGCATCAGGGCTGGCAGCAGGCATAAGGACTCCTGAATTCAGACGGACATGGTGCGGGGCTGAGCAGACCATAGCACTGCCATGGCCAATGCCAAGTCGTGGTCGTGGGCTGTGATTGTCGCCGGATGTGGCAACGGGATGAACGGACTTGATGGTGCCATGTTGGCATGTAGAGTAGACATGGTCAATACTTGCGCGGCAGGAGCCGTGCATCCAAGCAACGCGGCTTGTCGCCCATGGTTCACTCCAGGGCGGCGACCCTCAACACGTCAGGAGCCCGGCATGGCGCGTCCCCCTTCGTCCCGTGGCAATATCACCAGGCAGGCTCTGAGTGAACGCATCGCTGATCGTGTTGACGTTCCTCAGCAAGACATCTATGAGGTCATGCAGGTGCTCTTTGAGGAGATGGTTGAGGAGTTGGCCAAGGGCCATCGCCTTGAGTTCCGCAATTTTGGCGCTTTCCGGGTTGACGTGCGCGCTTCACGACGCGGCTTCAATCCCCAGACCAAGGAAACCATTGAGATCGCGGCCGCTCCCGTGGTGCGCTTCAAGGCCAGTCGCCATCTGCGCCAGCGCCTGGAAGAGAACGCCCAACAACTGTTCTCCTCGCGGGATTGACGCCAGGATAAGGATGGACAGACCTGAGGCTGAGCCGTGAACATCCTGCGCTACCTGTCACCATCCTGCATCCAGATGTCCTTGCATACCGTGCCAGCCGTTCCGGTTGAGGACGAAAGTGAACAGCAGCGTCAACGCCGCCTGGTCCGTGACAAGGAGGCCGTTGTCCAGGAATTGGCCACCCTGATGGAACGCAGTGGTCAGGTCAACAATGCGACCCGGTTCTTCAAGGACATGCTCCATCGCGAGCGCAAGGCGACCACCGCCATCGTTCCCGGCATCGCCCTGCCACATGTCCGCTCCATGCAGGTGCGTTCATTCGTGATGGGCTTTGCCAGGGCCCCGGCTCCAGGCCTGCACTTCGCCAGTCTTGATGGCGGCTTGACCCGCCTGTTCTTCATACTTGCCGCGCCGCCCTATGAAGACCGGCTCTATCTACGCGTCTACCGTGACTTCGCCGAGATGATTCGCCACGATTGGGTGGTCGACTCATTTCTCGATGCTGAGGACGAGCAGGATGTGCTCAATATCCTGCGCGGTTACGTGGTCCAATAGGCTGGCTCAGTCCGCAGTGCAGGCCTGCAGAGCGGCTGCGTAATCCGGTTCCTGGGCAATCTCGGCCACACGTTGAGTGTAGATCACCCGGTGTTGCGGATCGAGCACCAGCACTGCCCTGGTCAACAGGCCGGCCAGCGGAGCTGAACTGATCAGGACCCCGTAATCGGCCCCGAAGCCTGGGGCCCGAAAGGTGGAGAGGGTGCGGACCCGATCAATGCCCTCGGCAGCACAAAAACGCTTGTGAGCGAAGGGCAGGTCGGCTGAAATGGCCAGCAGGATGAGGTTTGGCTGGGCGCTGGCGGCCTCATGAAAACGTCGCACTGACGCAGCGCAGACCTCGGTGTCAATGCTGGGAAAGATGTTCAAGAGCAGCTTGGTGCCCTTGAGGTCCGCGAGCCGCACATCACTCAAGTCGGCAGCGGTGAGGACAAAGTCCGGGGCCTGGGAGCCGAGGGCCGGCATGTCACCGGTGATGGTGACCGGCGAACCCTTGAAGGTGACGGTAGACATGGCGATTCCTCCTTGAATGATATGACAATGACCGACTCGCCAGTCAGTCAGCCAACGAGCCAGTCGTATTACGCAAGAATCAGCCGTTCTGTGAGTCGATGTCAGGCCTCGGTGATCAGCTGGCGCATCGCCTCCAGACGTTCTTCCATCAGGTGCTGGGAGCAGGCTTCGAGGTTGAGGCGGACCACCGGTTCGGTGTTGGAGGCCCGGACATTGGCCCACCAGCCATCGCAGCGGACGGTGAGGCCGTCGAGTTCGCTGATGGTGGCGTCGGGCAGGGCCCGCAGGCGGGCAAAGACGGCGTCCTTGTCAGCGGTCAAATTGCGCTCGCCAGAATGGTGGTAGCGACGCAGGGGGGCGACCAGCTCCGACAGGCGCTGGCCCCGGCTGATGGCATTGGCCAGCAGGAGGAAGGCCAGCAGGCCGGAGTCGGCGCCGAAGAAGTCGCGGAAATAGTAGTGTCCGGACAGCTCGCCGGCGAAGATCGCCCCTTCGCTGCGCATGGTGGCCTTGATGAAGGAATGGCAGACCCGGGTCTCGACCGCCCGCCCGCCGAGTTCGGCGATGCGTTCCGGTACCACCTGGCTGGAGCGCAGATCGTAGGCCACCGTCCCCCCAGCCTCGTGGCTGAGGAAGTATTCGGCCAGCAGGGCGGTGACCAGATCGCAGGAGATGATGGCGCCCTGCTCATCGACCAGGGCGCAGCGATCGCCGTCACCGTCGAAGGCGGCTCCGGCATCGGCCTGCTGGGCCCGGACCTGGGCCTGAAGGGCCGGCAGGTTCTCCTCCTTGAGGGGGTTGGCGTCGTGGTTGGGGAAGCGACCATCAGGATCGAAGTAGAGGGGGACGATGGTCAGGCCGGGCAGCTTGGGAGCCAGGGTCTGGAACATGGTGCCAATGATGCCATTGCCGCCGTCAACGACAATGCGCAGCGGCCGTTGCAGGTCCAGCTTGGCGGCCAGGAAGGTGGCGTAGTCATCGATCACCAGGGCCTCTTCGATACGACCACCGCTGCAGCGTTGGATCAGGCAGCGGCGGGCCAGGTTTTCAATCTCGGCCAGGCCGGAATCGCCGCCGATCGGCTTGAAGCCGGGGCCGGTGATCTTGATGCCGCCGTAGGGGGACGGGTTGTGGCTGGCGGTGATCTGAGCCCCGCCCTCGGTCTCAAGGTGGTGCATGGCGTAGGTGACGGCCGGGGTCGACAGCATGCCGACGTCAACCACGATGCAGCCGGCGTCGACCAGGCCCTTGATGAAGGCCTGCTTGAGCATCGGGCCGCTGACTCGCATATCACGACCAACACAGAAGCGCTTGCCGGCCAGGCCCAGGTGCTGGGCGGTGGCATTGCCAATGCGATAGGCGAGGTCCTCGTTGAGGACGCTGGGGTAGAGTCCACGAATGTCATAGGCCTTGAAAGGATCGGGCATGAGAGACTCCAACGATGTAGTGGATGACATGGTCTGACGAAGCCAGCCCCAGACGGGGCCGCAGGGGCTACGCTCCAGGCAGCACGAAACAATCTATGCCGTCACCAGACCACGCCAATCATTGCTTCGGCGACCTGTAGCGGAGCCGGGACTTGGGGATCGGGGCTTATAGACATGGTTTGGATTTTTGAACTACGAATCACGCGAATGAAACCACTGCAATACACTTTTACATATCCGTCTCTTTGGTGCGCGAGAGTCGTGATTGAAGCCCGCCTTTAAATTACTCGAATGACACAGATGGTCCGTTGTGGAGCAGAAGATCATCGCCAGACCATAGCTGGTATTTCTTGGCATTCAGTATACCATTAGTGTAATTCTATTGGTGCCTGCGAACGTCTTGGCGACCACTGGATGAGCAGCCATGCAGCTCCTCAACCCTCGGCCTTTTGCCCTTGGGTGACAGCGCTGAGAGATTAGGAATCAGCATGCCCATTTTGCTGCGCCTGTTGGGGTCCTTGGCGGTCATCGTCCTGGTCAATGCTTGGTCGCGCAGTCTGACCATCGCCACCCTGGTCGGGACGGTGGTTTTCGCGTTGTGGTGCGGCCATCCCCTGTGGGGGTCGGTGGACGGATCTGCACCGATTCCGGTCATCGCCTGGCAGGCCCTGGTGGACCCTGACAACCTCTTGTTGGCGCTGACCATCTTTCTGCTGCTGTGGATGAGTTCCTTGATGGCGTCGTGCGGGGTAATGACGGAACTGGTGGTGGCGGTCCGGGCCAGGATAGGGCCGCGTTGGGCCATGGCCGCCCTGCCTGCCGTCATTGGCTGGTTGCCGATGCCGGGGGGAGCCGCCTTTTCAGCGCCCATGGTCAACGAATGTGATCACCAGCAGCAACTGCCCTCCATCGCCAAAAGTGTTGCCAATTACTGGTTTCGTCATGTGTGGGAGTATTGGTGGCCCTTGTATCCGGGCGTGTTGCTGGCCATCTCCTTGACCGGGCTGCCGATGTGGCTGTTCGTGCTCACCATGCTGCCGTTGAGCCTGGCCTCGATCGTGGTTGGTCGCTTGACGGTGCTGCCCCGATTGGCGGTTGCGGATGAACAGCCAGATGCCACGCCAGGAGGTGCCGGCTTTCTGTCCTTGATCCTGCCGATCCTGGTCACGGTCCTGCTGGCGGCCGGTCTGGGGTCACTGGTGCCGGGCCTGGCTGAGCTCAATCGCTATCTGCCGATGGTCATCGGGCTGATCGTCGGCTTGATGGTCCTGGCTTATCAACGCTCCATTGATGCCGGGCAGTGGCGGCGGGTTCTCCTGGCGCCATCAACCCTGGGTCTGGTGGTCCTGGTCCTGGTCATCCAGATCTACGGAGCCTTCATCAGGGTGCCGCTGCCTGATGGCCAGCCGGTATCTGCTGTGATCCGCGATGAACTGACACGCTGGGGCATTTCACCCCTGGCCATGGTGGTGGTGATACCGGCGGCAATGGGCCTGGTGACCGGGATCTGCATCGGCTTTGTCGGGGCCAGTTTCCCGGTGGCGCTGGCCCTGATGGCCAACGACAGCAGCCTGGGACAGCAGTTGTCGACCGCCGTTCTGGCCTATGGGGCGGGGTATCTGGGCATGCTGCTGTCTCCGGTCCATGTATGTCTGGTGGTGTCCAATGCCTACTTCAA
>SLQH01000251.1 GCA_007131555.1 Planctomycetota bacterium
ATCGAGCCTGTGGCCCCAGCGCCGAGTGCCAAGCTGCACTGGCGTTGCCGGGTCCTGGATGCCCATGGTGACCTAGTGGCCAGCGCCGCCGTCACGGTCTCTCCGGCGGCGGCGTATGTCCAGGGGGCCGCCTCGGCCGATGGCTTGGCGCCGCTCCTCCACTATCCGGGGGCACAGAAGCATCCCGCGGGCGATCAGGCGGCGCTGTCGTGGGTCAACGACCAAGGTCTGGGCCTGCTGCGTCTCATCAAGCCAGGCAAGCGACTGTTGGTACTGCCCTTGACGGGATTTCTCCGGCAGACCCATGACCCCATTGTGCGCAGGACGGGACAACGTGGCCCGAGCCGGAGTTCGGATCTGTGGACGGTGGTCACGGCGTGGTCCTTGCCCGCCGGGTTCACGACGGCGGAATTGTGCGACATCACCGGTCTCTCGGCCGTGACGGTGCGCGAGGCCCTGCGTCGGTTGAAGGATCTCGGCCTGATTGCCGATGACCCACGCCGACAGGGATTCCTCATGCCCTGCCTGGGTCATGGCGAGATCCTGCGCACCTTTCTCATCGAGCGGTGGAGCGAGTGGCGGCGCGGCACTGGTACACCGCAGTTGCGCCCCGATCTGCGCAGCTTCGTTGCGCATCAGGATTGGCAGCTCTTGCACAAACGCCTGGCCGCGGCTGGGATAACCGCCTGGCCGACGGGTGCCACGGCGCTCGAAGGCGGGCCGTTGACCAGTCAGCGCGCCTGGCTGGTCCCCTCGGGCCTGGAGCCGGAGGTCCATCTGATCATCGCAGCCTCGTCGCTGGCGGACTTCACCCGCAGCGCCACCGTGAATCTCAGTTCCGACCCGCGCCAGGGATCCAGCAGCCTCTGCGTGCTGGCCGAGGACCATCCGGCCCTGCGTCTCATCGCGCATCGCACGCAGCGCGGGTTCTACCAGCCGGTCTGGCCCTGGGGATTGGCCGCGCTCGACGCCCTGGAACATCGTGATGCTCGCGTGCGTCAGGCTGCCGAGGAAGCCTTGCGGGAATGGATCACCAACCAGGACATCGAGATCGGGAAGGCGCGGCGATGACCGAACCTGCGCAGGCCGTTGTCCAGGCCCTGGTGGACCTCATCGACCGCGCCCGGTTGCAGGGCGAGGCCTGTCTGATCGGCGGCCAGGCTCTGCGCGACTGGCATGCCCGCGAGGTGCATATCCTGGAACGGCGGCCAGGGATTCCCGCTCCGCGCACGACCACCGGCATCGACCTGCATCTGGCCCTGGCCAAGGGCAGAGACCGTATCGTGCCGATCCTGGAGAGCGATTGGCGTCAGGATACGGAGCAGTCGTTCCGCTTCCATTGGCGGCATGATGCGACGGTGACCCTGGATCTGATCGAGCAGACCAACCCAGCCGCCCAGAGCCGGATCAAGTTCATCGCCCGCCTGAGCACCGGCAGCGGCCAGGTGTCAGCGGTGCGTGTCCTGCCACCGTGGATCGCCACCTGTGCCCTGTGGGAACCGTGCTTTGCGCCCGCCTTCGCCCGATTGGGGCTGCTGCGCCTGACCCATCTCGGGCTGTTGGCCTCGAAGCTCGCCGCCGTGGCCACCACCGCCGAAGCCATCCGCACCGCGAAGGCCGACCCATCTGCCGTGCCAGAATGGTGCGCGCGGCTGCCCAAGGATCTCCAGGATCTCCGCCTACTGCTCGACCGCGCCTGGCGTGCGCGTCTGTGGCTGATGCCTGATCGCGAGCGGCGCACCCAGGCCCAGCGCGACTTTGCGCAGCAGGTCGAAGAGCTGGTGCAGTGGCGCGACCGCCCGCCGTTGTTTGGCGTGGCGGATTGGTCCGATTTCATGGTGATCCTGCCGGTCGTCAAGCAGATCCTGGATGAGATGGCGCAGGGAGACCGCTTGTGAACGCTGCAGCGTCCTCGGGCCGCGAGGCCCCGACGGTCATGATCGAGTTGATGCCGTCTGAGAAGGATCTGATCCGCGCACACGCGCTGCATCTGCATCCGGAGGTGGAACGCCAGCTCCGCGATGGCCGCTACCGCTGGATCGAGTTCACGGCGTCCGATCTGGATGACATCACCGGCTCCCTGAGTTATGTCTGCAATCGTGCCCGCAGCCGCGAACTGGCCGTGGAGCTGGATGCGGTCTGTTCGATCCTGGAGCGCCACCTGCACGCCATGGGCCGTCCATGACCACGACCTGCCAACTCCGCTGCACGCCTCAAGGGCACCTGCTGCTGGAATCCCACGCCGACGGCGAAGCCATCGCTGACGAACTGGCGGCCGTGCTGGCCGACGCCTTTGCCCAGGATGGCGGGCAGGGTCTGTGGGAACTGGGCAGCCGCCACGTCGATACCCCGCTGCCGCCGGTGCTGGCATGGTGGCGCGATCTGGCCGTGCGATTCGTGACCACGGTCTGCACCCTGGGTGAGCATGCGCTCTCCACTGCGGTTCCGGCACCCGATCCCGGAACCGCACAGGCCTGGATCTGGACCGCACCGCCCATGGCCGGTTCGGAATACCTGACGCCGGAGCATCTGACCGGGTTGTGGTCAGCCATCGACCGGGCCTTCCGTGCTGCCCATCAGCGGGCCGGGCTGGCCCTGGAAGCCTTCCTGCACGGCCTGCATCCGGCCTGGAATCTGGTCGGGCGGGTGCATCTGCATCTGGCGGAGAACCGCAAGGACGAAGCCGCGCCCTTCGCCCTCCTGGCCACCTACACGACGAAGCTCTCCACCAGCGGGAAGACCCAGCACCTGCCGCTGGGTCAGGCCTTGCAGGAATACGCCGCGGCAGCCGACAAACCTCGCCTGCTGGCCCTGCTCCAGCCACTCCAGCGCGCTGCCGAGCACTGCCCCTGGCTGGACAGCCTGATCACCAGTCGCGAGATCTTCCATCCCTTGCGGTGGACGGCGAGCGAGGCGATCCGCCTGCTGCACGATGTGCCCGAACTGGAACGGGCCGGTGTGGTGGTACGCCTGCCGGCGGCCTGGCGCGGCGGACGGCCAGCCAGAGTCCAGGCCTCGGCCACGGTCGGCAGCACCGCGCCGTCGCGCGTCGGCCAGGAGGCCCTGCTGGATTTTCGCTCCTCGCTGGTCATTGACGGCGAACCGCTGACGGCGGTCGAGCGCAAGCAGTTGCTCGCCGGCAGCGAGACCCTGGTCTTCATCCGTGGGCGCTGGGTGGAGGTCGACCGCGAGCGCGTCACCGCCACCCTGGAGCGCTTCCAGGAGATCGAACGTCTCGCCAAGCACGAGGGCCTCGGCTTTCATGAGGCCATGCGCCTGCTCGCTGGCGTGGGCCATACAGTCAGCGACGAGCCGGCCGTCGACGCTGATTGGTCGCAGGTCTCTGCCGGCCCCTGGCTGGCCGAGACGCTGCGTGGCCTGCGTGAACGGGAAGAGGCCACGGATGACATCCCTGGTCTGCACGCAACCCTGCGGCCCTACCAGGCGCGGGGTGTGCGCTGGCTGGGCCTGATCACCGGCCTGGGTCTGGGCGGCTGCCTGGCCGATGACATGGGCCTGGGCAAGACCATCCAGGTGCTGGCCCTGCTGAGCCTGCGGGCCCGGCAGGAGGGGCGCCGCCCCAGCCTGCTGGTGGCACCGGCCTCGCTGCTGAGCAACTGGGCCGCAGAGGCAGCGCGTTTCACGCCGGGCTTGTCGGTGCTGGTCGCCCATGGCAGCGCCCTGCCAGCCGACGAGCTGAAGGCTCTCGATACTGCACGCCTGGCCCAGCACGATCTGGTGATCGTGAGCTACGGCTCTCTGCACCGCTTCCCCTGGCTCCAGGAACAGACTTGGCGCCTGGCCATCCTGGACGAGGCCCAGGCGATCAAGAATCCCGGAACCCGGCAGACCAAGGCGGCCAAGAAGCTGCGCGCCGGCTCACGACTGGTGCTCACCGGCACCCCGGTGGAGAACCGCCTGGGCGATCTCTGGTCGCTCTTCGATTTCGTCAACCCAGGCCTCCTGGGCAATGCCAAGGCCTTCACATCCTGGTCGAAGCGTCTGGCAGATGGATCCGAAGGCTATGCGCCGCTGCGCCGGTTGATCCAGCCCTACCTGCTGCGCCGGCTCAAGACCGACAAGAGCGTGATCGCCGACCTGCCCGACAAGACCGAACTCACCGCCTGGTGCGGCCTGTCGCGCAAGCAGGCGGCACTCTACCAGCAGGCGGTCGAGGATCTGCAGGACAAGATCGTCACCACCGAAGGCATCGCCCGCCGTGGCCTGGTCCTGGCCTTCCTCATGCGTTTCAAGCAGATCTGCAATCATCCTTCGCAGTGGCTGGGCGATCAGGGCTGGCAGGAGACCGATAGCGGCAAGTTCGCCCGCCTGCGCGAACTCAGCGAGACCATCGCCGAGAAGCAGGAGAAGGTGCTGGTCTTCAGTCAATTCCGCGAGACCACCGCGCCGCTGGCCGCCTTCCTGGCCCGCGTTTTCGGCCACGAGGGCCTGGTGCTCACCGGCGAGACGCCGGTCAAGGCACGCAAGGATCTGGTCCGCCGCTTCCAGGAAGACGAGCGTTGCCCCTTCTTCGTGCTCTCGCTCAAGGCTGGTGGCTCGGGCCTCAACCTCACCGCCGCCTCGCATGTCATCCACTTCGACCGCTGGTGGAACCCCGCCGTGGAGAACCAGGCCACCGACCGCGCCTTCCGCATCGGCCAGACCCGCAACGTGCTGGTCCACAAGTTCACCTGCCGCGGCACCATCGAAGACAAGATCGACGCCATGATCCAGGACAAACGCCAACTCGCCTCGGACCTGCTCGAAGGCCAGGGCGAGATCAACCTCACCGAACTGAGCGACGAGCAGCTGCTGGACCTCGTGCGCCTCGATCTGACTGCCGCCAGCACCCAGGAGTAGTTCATGTCCTATTACGGAGGCTGGGCACCCTACGTGCCGGTGGCCGAACGCCGTCGCCGCGCTGCCGCCGCGATGGCCAAGCGAGCCAAGAAGGGACAGAGCGTCTGCCCGGTGGTCATCGAAGGCCGCGCCATCGCCACCACACCCTGGGGCAAGGCCTGGTGCAGCAACCTGGAGGCCTACGCCGACTTCTCCAACCGGCTGCCGCGTGGTCGCACCTACGCTCGCAACGGCTCGGTCGTCGATCTGCAGTTGCGCGATGGGCGCATCCAGGCCCATGTCAGCGGTTCGTCGCTGTATCGCACCACGATCACCGTGAAACCGGTGGCGAAGGCGCAGTGGAAGGCCATCTGCGCCGACTGCGCCGGCTCCATCGAATCCCTGGTCGATCTCCTGCAGGGCCGACTGGCCGATGGCGTCATGCGCCGGCTCTGCCGCCAAGGCGACGGTCTCTTTCCGACGCCCAAGGATTTGAGCTTCGACTGTTCGTGTCCGGACTGGGCCGACATGTGCAAGCATGTCGCCGCTGTCCTCTACGGCATCGGCAACCGCCTGGACCAGCAGCCGGAACTGCTCTTCACCCTGCGCGGCGTCGATCCCGCCGACCTCATCGCCTCAGCCGGGGCCGTGATTTCCACCGCTACCACCGCAGATCAGGGTCGGGTCTTGGCGGACGACGATCTCGGCGCCCTCTTCGGCTTGGAGATGGCGACCCCAGGCGTGACTGAACCGGCGGTCGCAGCCTCCACAGCCCAACCACGACCAGCAAAGGCCGCCCAGCAGCCCCCGAAGCTGAAGGCCAAACGGAAACCGGCCGCAGCGTCACGACGAGGCCCTGCGCAGCGACCAGCGGCGACCAAGACAGCCAAGGCAACGACACCGCCTCCCAGCGGTCGCGGCCTCTATCCACGACTCTATCGCCTGCTGCACAAACACGGCACCCTGACCAATGCCGCCGCCCAGGACGCCCTCGGCGTCGAAGCGGCGACCTTGCGCCCCTTGTTCAAGCAACTGATCGCCGGGGGTCACGCCACCGTCTCCGGTCGCACCCGAGGGACAATCTACCACGCCACCTGACCCCGCCCTCCCCACATCGTGAGCCATCGGATTGCCGCCACCGATTGCCGCCACCATCACTTGGCGGCAAACACAGGTCCCTGGCGGCAATCGCTAGGCCGCCGACACAAGCTCATTCAGTGACAGCAGTTGCGGGTCGATCCGGGTCAGGAATGGCTCGACCCAGGCCTCCAGGGTGCCAGGCCGTTCGAAGTCCAGGCAGTTCCGGCGACCATTGTTCAAAGAAGCCCATTCCGTCATCTGGCGGAATGGGCTTCTTCTTTCCAGACAAGCACTTAGCTGGCCCAAGGCACGGTTCGAAAAAATCGCGGCCAACAACAGCCGGCGGTGCTCGATCTTCGAACTCCGGTAGATCTCCACGGCGTTCTGACACAGGTCGAAGACCTGGAGGGCCAATTCGCCTTCCTCGCATCGTCGCCTATCGCCTGGGCGAGGAGCCGTTTCTGCGTGAACCTGGCACTGACCACGACGAACCGGCGCTGGTTAGCAACTGGAACAACTGCGACGACTGCGAAGTGCCGTTTTGAGGCGGGCTCAACCTATCTTCTACAACAGCCCGACCATGAAGGATCTACGGCCGCAGGAAACGCTCCAGCAGAAGGTCCTCCAATTGCCTGCGCCCATCGAGGACCGATACGACCCAGACGGTCTTCCCTTCGATGCGATACATGAGGCGCCATGGGCCGACCAGCAGTTCGTGATAGGTCGTCACGCCATGGAACTTCAACTCGGGAACGATGCGCCCGCGCTGTGGCATCTGATCAAGGGTGTTGGCCCTGGCTTCAATGGTATCGTTCACCTTCAGCGCATTCATCGGGTCGCGAGCCAGGATGTAACCAATGATCTCATCCAGGTCATCTCGAGCGGTCACGGCCCATTCGACCGCATAGGTGGTTTTGCTTTTCGCTTTTGCCATCACTCGTCGCCATGCTTGGCCATTGCAGCGAGAATCTTCGCTCGGCTATCGGCAAAGACCTTCTTCTGGGGGATGGTCCGACCAACAGCGACATCCTTCTCGCCCATCGCCGCCAGTTTGAGAATAGCCAGGGCCTCCTGCGTCCGTTGGTATGAATCGTGGTCGACAATGACCGCTGAAGGCGATCCATTTTGGGTGACGGTGATCGGATCGTGCGACTCCCGCACGTGGTCGAGGACCTCTGCCAAGTGCGCTTTCACATACGATACAGGCTTGGTGGCGGGCATGGGCGGTCTCCTCAAGTGGGTCATTAGTTTGTACCAAATAAAGATCCATCGGCAATCGGCATCTGGCGCAGCTCTGACCGGTCCGTACCCGACAATCAAGCACCTCGCCATCACCAGGATCCCACCATGCCCCACGCATCCATGACTTTCAATCTACCCGACGACCGCCACGACCATCTCTGCGCTATCCCCGGACCGCGTCTCTACGGCGCGCTGCGCGATATTGACGAACACCTGCACGGTCTACTCAGGCACGACGGCATCAGATGATCAGCAAGGATATCGCCTTGGTCGAGGAGTGACGCTCGTGCCATCGCTCTCTCTGTGCTTACATTTGCAGGAATCGTTCCATCAGGATCGATTGCAGATGACGACGGGAATCGAACACCCCGATAACCGTGACCGTCTTGCCATCGGACTCGTAGACGATGCGCCATGGGCCTTCAATCAGTTCCCGAATGGTGGTAATGCCCTCCACATGCAGTTCAGGCACCACTCGTCCACGATCAGGGCATTGATCCAAGGTGGCGGCGCGGGCTTCCAGCCGATCAAGAATGCGCTCTGCGTTGAGGGACGCATCTGAGGCAATGTAGTCGACGATGCGCAATACATCCGGACGGGCTGGTTCCGACCAGACGACCTGATGTCGTTTCATGCCTGCTCCGCCAGTTCCTTCAAGCGTGCCCGAGCCTCAGCGAAGACCTGTTTATGGGTGTAGGTTTTCCCTGTGGCGGTGCTGTGCTTGGCAATGGCCACCAGCTTGAGCATAGCCAAGGCATCCTGGGTCCGCTGGTAGGATGCGGCATCCTCGATCACAGCCGCAGCGGATCCATTCTGGGTCACCAGAACAGGGC
>SLQH01000233.1 GCA_007131555.1 Planctomycetota bacterium
GGCGCGTAGTCGAGACTGAGAAATGGCAGGGTCAGGGCGTTATCGATGGCCTGCAGGCCGCTGTAGCGCCAGGCCCAGACCCCCTCGCTGATCTCACGGGCGTGGATCTGGCCAATGGTGAAGGCCCCGTTGCTGCCATCGTTCCACCAGAACCACAGGCCGCAGACCAGGCCCAGGCCAATCTGAAGGAGGATTTTGCTGCGCTTGCCCAGACCCTGCGCCCCCTTGAATATCTTGACCCTGTCGTCCACAAAGCCAAGAGCGCCGAAGCCGATCATGGCGAACAGCAGCAAGGGCACCTGCCACTCCCGTGGATCACACCACAGCAGGACGGTGATGACGATGCACAGGATCAATCCCAGACCGCCCATGGTCGGAGTGCCCGACTTGGCCTGACGCATGGTGTCGATCATCAGGGCCCCGTCGCCCTTGGCTCCCTGCTCGCCGAAGCGCTTGCGTCGTAGCCAGGCCACCAGGGGCGGCATGACGATCATCATCAGTATGAAGGCGGTGGCGGCGGCGCCGGCGGCCCGAAACGAGTTGTAGCCGAACAGCCGCAAAGGGCCAAACCAGGCGCTCAGGGCCTCCAGGAGGACTAGCATCTGCTGTCCTCCTCATCGACCACCGTGGTATAGGCCAGAGACTGCTCAAGGGCCATGCCGATGCCCTCCAGGCCGGCGCTGCGACTGGCCTTGACCAAGACCGTCGTCGGCCCCACGGCCAGTCGTTCGCGGATCGCCGCCACCGCCGCTGCACAATCAGCGACCTGCTGATGATCGCGACCCCCGGCAGCGACATAGCCGACCCCGATGTCGCGGGCCAGACGACCAACGGTCATCAGGGGCAGACCCAGGCGGGCAGCACAGGCCCCGACTCCGCGATGCAGA
Source organism: Planctomycetota bacterium (assembly GCA_007131555.1). Taxonomy (GTDB): domain Bacteria; phylum Planctomycetota; class UBA11346; order UBA11346; family UBA11346; genus SLQH01. The sequence continues at coordinate 888 of SLQH01000233.1, forward strand.
CGACGGCTCTCCGAACCCAATTCCGCCATCCCCCCCAGGACCGCCAGACGAGCACCGGGATAACGAGCCAGCACTCCCAACCCAGCCTCCATGCTGCCGGGATTGGCGTTGTAGGAATCGTCGAGCAATAGATGTTCGCCCAGTTGGCGCTGTTGCAGACGCCCACGGATGGGACGCATTGCGGCCAGACCAGCCAAAGCCCGACGGGGATCTGCGCCAGCCGCACTGGCCAGATGCCAGGCTACGGCGGCATTGGCCAGGTTGTGGGCCCCAACCATGCGCAACGACACCTCGCCAACCACGGTGCGCAGAACCACCCCATGGTCATCGACCTCACCATCCAGTGGGCAGCCGGGATCACCGATGATCCGCAGAGCCCGATCACCGGCAGCAGCCCGGATGATGTTGAGGATGACTTCACTACGCTCATCATGCTGAGCGCAGACCTCACTGAGATGGTGACGACAGAAGATCGCCGTAGCCTTGGGACCGAGGGCCTGAAACAGTTCGCTCTTGGCCCGCGCCACCCCCTCCAGATTGCCGAAGCCATCAAGATGGGCCGGACCGATATTGACAATCCCGGCGATATCCGGCTGGACGATGGCCGCCAGGGCGGCGATCTCGCCCGGCCCCGAGGCCCCCATCTCAACCACCACGAAGCGACAATCAGGCGGAGTGCGCAAGACCGTCAGGGGCACTCCCAGATGATTGTTGTAGTTGCCCGGTGTCGACCAGGTCGGACCGCTGGCTGCACAGGCAGCGGCGGTCATCTCCTTGACCGTGGTCTTGCCGTTGGAACCGGTGATGGCGATCCAGCTCGCGCCCTGGTAACGACGCCGGAACTCACCGGCCAACGCCGCCAGGGCCAGGGTCACGTCATCAACCACCAGGACGGGAACCGGCACCTCGACCTGCTTGCTGGCCAGCACCAGGGCGGCACCATCACCCACCGCAGTAGCAGCGAAATCATGGCCATCGACCTGAGCCCCGACGAAACAGGCAAACAGACAGCCGGGCGTCACCTGACGATGGTCGATGGCCGCGCCGTGCAGATTGACCGTGCTGCCGGGCCCGACCCAGGTGCCTCCGGTCAGCTGTTCAGCCTGACCACGTTCCAAGGTCAACAGAGCGGCTTCCGGTTCAGACATGGGAGACCTCCCGATCAAGGGCCGCCACGAAGCACCGATCGTCCCAGGGCTGGATGACCCCACCGGCCTCCTGGCCGGTCTCATGACCCTTGCCACACACCACCACCACACCGTCGTTACCGGCCATCTCGCGACCATAACGGATGGCCACACCCCGCTCCAGGATCACTGCCATGCCGGCCCTCGGCCAAGGCTTTTGCCAGACGACAGAGGCGGTGGACGGCAGACCGGCGACGACCTCGGCGGCGATGGCTACCGGATCCTCGCTGCGACTGTTGTCGCTGGTCAATACCGCAGCATCGGCGGCCAGGGCGGCCCGACCCATCGGACCGCGCTTGGCCCGGTCGCGATCGCCGCCGCAGCCGAACACACAGACCAGGCGCCGTCCGGGATGGGCTTGACGCAGGGCCTCAATGACCCGTTCCAGGGCCTGCGGCGTATGGGCATAGTCAACATAGGTGATGGGCTGCGTGGCCAGGCGCTCCAGCCGCCCCGGCGGCGGCGGCACCTGGGCACAACGGGCGGCCAGATCGGCAATCTGGCGATCATCCTCGGCCAGGGCCAGGATCGCGGCAGCCATGTTCCAGGCGTTGAAGGCGCCCGGCAGGGCCAGAGGCAGGCGATGCCGCTGACGGCCATCGTCCAGCTGCCAGGCCCCATCACCGGACTGCAAGCGCCAGGTGCCGTGGCGGTGGCCCAGGGTCAGCAGACGCAGGCCGCGCTGCCGGGCCAACTCGATACAGGGCTCCAGGGCCGGATCATCGCCATTGAGCACCACCCGCGCACCGTCCTCGGCCAGCTCGAAGATGCGCTGCTTGGCGGCGATATAGGCGGTCATGCTGCCATGGTAATCAAGGTGATCATGGCCAATGCCGCTGTGGATAATGGCCCGCAGGCGCAGGCCGGCCAGGCGGTCCTGGTCGAGGCCGATACTGGAGGCCTCGATCGCCACCGCCGGACACGCCTGGTCCAGACCAGCCAGGAAGGGATGCAGCTGCGCCGGTCCGGGAGTGGTGTTGGCACCGGGATGCAGGCCATCACCAGCGTCCAGGCCCAAGGTCCCGACCAGGGCCGCACCCGGTCCGGCGAGATGGCGCAGACACCAGGCGGTGGTGGTCTTGCCGTCGGTGCCGGTGACCGCCAGCAGCGGCGCACAGGCGCGGTCCAGGCCCCAGGTCCAGACGCTGATGCTGGCCACGGCAGCGCGTGGCCGGGGATGATGCAACACCGTGACCCCGGCAATCGGCTCTGACTCTGGGCGGATCACAGCCCCGACTCCGGCCGCCACGGCGGCCTGGATGTGGGCCGCACGCTGAGCAGCATCGGGATGACAGGCGCAAAAGCAGTCGCCGACCTGTACCTGACGGCTGTCAGCCTTGATCAGACAGGGCCGATCATCCGGCGGTGGACCGGACATCGGCACCGACAGACGGGCGGCGACCTCAACCAGACTGGGTGGACATGGCTCATTCATCGCCGCCTCCACGACGGGGAATGCCGAGCATTTCCAGACCTTCCTGCAAGACCTGCTGCACCACCGGGGCGGCGGTCCGGCCACCGTAGAAGCCATTGGCGCGCGGTTCATCGATCACCACCAGACAGAGCAGTTCAGGATCGCGATCAGGGTCGGCCGGAGCCCAGGCCACAAAACTGCCGATATGATGATTGCTGCTGTAGCGACCATCAACGAACTTGCGCGTGGTGCCGGTCTTGCCGGCCGAGGTGTAACCATCAAGCTGCGCCCGCCGACCGGTGCCCTCGGTCATGGTCCGGGCCATCACCTCCTGCAACTGCAAGGCCTCCTCAGCCGAAAACAGGCGACGACGGCGGGAAGCCGGCGGCAGGGGCTGATCAATCTGGCGGCCGCTTTCCGGATCAATGGTGTAGATGCGTTTGATCAGGCGCGGCGGGGTCCAGACACCGTGATTGGCAATGGCTCCATGGGCCATCGCCATCTGCAAGGGAGTGACCAGGATCTCGTAGCCCATGGCCACCGACACGGCAGTATGCAGGCCGGTCCAGCGATTGCGCGGCGTCAATCGGCCTGACTCCTCGCCAGGAAGCTCAATACCGGTTGGCGCCCCGAACCCTGCATGCACGACCCAGTCGTAGAGACGTTCAGGAGGCATCCGCAAGACCATCTTGGCCATCAGGATGTTGTCTGACTTCGCCACCCCCTCGGCCACGCTCAGGACACCGTACGGAGTACTGGAGGTGATCTGGCGACGACTGTTGCCGACCCGGGCCACCCAGCGGCCTCGCTCACAGTCAACCCGGGTCGACCAGTTGAAGAGGCCATCGCTGACCACCGCTCCGGCAATCAGGGGCTTGATGGTGGAGCCGCTCTCATAGGCGAATTGCATGACACCGTTGCGAAACAGCACAGGGTCACGAGCGAAGTCTTCAGCCGCCTGATGAGGATCAAAGCAGGGCACGCTGGCCATGGCCACGATCTCACCAGTGGTCGGACGGATCACCACGCCATAGGCACCGCGGGCCTGATGATGGTCAAGAGCGGTGGCAAGACGCTCATGCAGCAATGTCTGCAGACCGGACTCGATGGTGGTCTGCACATGCGCCCCTGGCCGGGCATCGACGCGCCGCCCGCTACGATCGATGACAATCCTGTTGCGGGCATCACGACGGATCGCCTTGTAGCCGGGCTGGCCACGCAGATGGGCGTCCAGCTGCAGCTCCAGTCCACCACCGCCATGCTCATCAGCGGTCAGAAAACCGGTCACGATGGCAGCGGTGGTGGCCAGCGGATAGTGACGCTCATAGGCCCGGCGCAGATAGATATGGTCAATGCCCAAGGCATTGATCATGGCCGCCTGTTCATCGCTGATATGACGGGCGATGCGCAGGCCGTTGCGATTGCCATCAAGACGATCGCGCAGATCATCGCGGGGGATGTCGAGGATTGTCGACAGATGCAAGGTGGCGCCAAGCTTGTCGTCCATATAGCCGGCATCGGCGAACAGATGCCAACTGGGCACGACCCTGGCCAATGGTTCACCATGGGCATCAATGATGCTGCCACGCGCTGCCGGTATCTCCAGACGTGAGCGACCGATGGCCTGAGCCCGCGCCGTCAGACTTGCTGATTCTTCGACCTGGAGATGATGCAGACGATGGACCAGGACCCCAAACAACAGCACGAAGGTCAACAGCATGATGACCATACGTCCGAATTGACGGGGAGCCGGGACCAGCACCTCGGTCATCGCGCAAAGACCTCCTGGTTTCGGACATCATCATGACGGGCGAACACCGAGGGACGCTGCAAGACCTGGTCCAGCCGTACCCGAGCCAGGGCCCGGGCGATACGCGGGCCATGGGCCAAGCCATCCACCTCGCGGCGCAGATACAGCTGACGCCCCTCCATCTCATGGCGTTGATCCAGATAATGCCCCCGTTCGGCAGCCATGGCTGAACGCTCGGCCCCAGCCATGGCGATGGCTACGCCAAAACCGGCAACAACGCTGAACCATACCACGAAGATGACCAGATGGATGCGACCCAAGGTAATCATGAGCAGTACTCCTGTGCAGAGATGAGGACGGCAGACATCAGGCTCGCACTCCCCAGCGCAACTTGGCTGATGCAGAGCGACGATTGGTGGCAATCTCGGTCGCCGTGGCCACGACCACCGAACGGCTGACAAGACGCATCAAGCCAGCCTTGTGATAGGCTCTCAAGGCCCGCTTGACCAAGCGGTCCTCAAGACTGTGGAAGGCGATGATGACCGCCCGGCCGCCAGAATGCAGCAGGGCCGGCAGGCTCTTGAGCAGGCGGACCAGCTGACCCAGCTCATCGTTGATGGCCATGCGCAGGGCCTGGAAGGTGCGCTGGGCGGGATGACGGGGATGCCGCCCCGGCACCGCTCTGGCCACCACCGCGGCCAGCTCGGCAGCGCTGTCCACGCCCTGCTCACGAGCCCGCTTGAGGGCCCGCGCAACTCGGCGACTGGCCCGCTCCTCCCCCAAGCGATGGATCAGATCGGCAAGCTGCTCTTCGTCACAGGCGTCAATGACCTCCAGGGCGGTCTGCTGGCAACCATCGCCCATACGCATGTCGGCCAAGGCAGGACTGCGCAGCGAGAAACCCCGGCGAGGATTGTCGAGCTGCATGCTGGAAACCCCGAGATCGGCCAGGATCCCATCGACCTGCTCACCCTGGGCCACCAGGTCCTCGGCGGCATCGGCATAGGTGACCGGATCACGCTCGTAGAGCCGGAAACGATCACCAAAGCAGGCCAGGCGCCGGGTGGCCAAAAGCCGGGCCACGGGATCCCGGTCAATGCCCAGGACCGTGGCCCCCCGCGCCATCAGGGCCGCGCTATGACCGCCCAGCCCCAGGGTGCAATCCACACACTGCACCCCAGGGGCCGGACGTAAATACTCCATGACCTCATCCCGCAGCACCGGTACATGGCGGTGTCCAACATCGTGGGTGGCGGCGGACGAACAGTACATGGCACTCAAGATACCTTAGGCTGAGGCCGCGAGAGCCGGCTCTGCGACCGACTCTACGCAACGGTTGAGAAAACGCAGATAGGGACTGACCTCGACAGCCGAGCCAAGGCGGCGGCGCAGGCACTGCAAACGCATCTCGGCCAGGGCGATATCAGCCTGGGCCTGTTCCTCGGCCAGAGGCTCAGGATTCCAGCCGGCAATCGCATCAAGGGCGGTGAGCAGTCGTTCCAGATGGGCATCACGCATGATCGTCTCCTTGATCGGGTTCTCACCCTTGATTTGGTGCGCATCCCCGCGCCCTTTCGCCATGACCGGCCTCATACCATCACACAGGGCACCTCGTCCTGAGAAACGTCAGCAGCGGCCTCATCGGCCTCCTGCCAGCGGCGCCAGTCATCGGGATTCCAGACCATCACCGAGGTGTTGGTCGAAAACATGTACACGTCCTGGGCCAAGCCCAGATACCGGACAAAATGGGCCGGCAACACGATACGCCGCTGGGCATCAAGATTCATCCGCTGGACATTACCATTAAGACGCGCCACCTGGGCCTCAACGGCCATCGGCGAGAGGGTCTGATTGCTGCGGATGGCTTCTTCACGCCGTTGCAGTTCCCGTTCCGAGAACAGCACCACCACCGGAAAGCGCTCCTGGCTATGCTGATGCATCATGCGATGCACGGTGCCGCAGACGTAGCCATCGGCTTCAGCCTCAACCAGAGCCCGGGCACCCTTGAGCAGGGTCACCTGATGCTTGGGCGATACACGCTGAGTTGGATGGTCGACAGCCACAGTGGCACCTCACTGGCGCCCATATTGCAACCCTGTGGAACTCTTTGCAACTACAAACTTCCCGCCACTACCAGTACAGATTCAGGCCGTTTTGCTTCAACCACAACATATAGTGGGTCATTGCGAACCGATGCCGCATATGGACACATGATACGACAGTCCACCCATCGCCAAGTCAACCGGCGGCAGCAACGGGCGATCAAGCAGACGGAAATCTGCCTATCGTTGACTTGAGGCTGGAGGGCTGCTCTTCAAGAGCCTGTCACAGACGTGACTGCCACGACTCAAGGATTCCTGTCTACCATCATGGCCCGGGCCTGTAGGGCCTGTTCATCTTCTAGCAGCACTGACATCATCGTCATGTCAGTTTCAAATATGCAGGGTTGTCATGATCCGGGCGCCACCAACAATCATCCTAGACGACCAACGCCAAACGTGACGCATGGCCGGAACGCGACCTCTGCTATCCAAGGACGCAACAATGAAACTCTTCTTGGCAACATGCCTTGCATCGTTTTTGATTCTCATCATAGGCCTCGCAACATGGATAGCCGCGACAGTGGCCATTGCAGGACGAACACCGAGCGATTTTTATTTGTTTGCCCTCATGATGAGATCAGGCATTATTTACGTCCCGCTGTTGATAATCATCTCAATAATCTACTTCGTTA
>SLQH01000402.1 GCA_007131555.1 Planctomycetota bacterium
CCCGGTGCTCAGGGTGAAGATGCGGCCAGTCTGGAAGCCTGCCTCAGAAGCGCCGGGGGTTACTCATCGACGTCTTCTTCATCGTCATCAAGATGCTCGTCGATGGTCTCGTTCTCTTCTTCGACCAGGGCGAGGAACTCGTCCAAGGCATCGCTGATCGCCTCATTGATACGATATCCTTCATCGCGCAGTAGTCGCAGTATCTCATTTGACAAAGCCATCAGTCACTCCCTTGTGTCAACAACGGCATGGAAGGGCAGGGCATCATCTCCAATGTCCTGCCGCATGTTGCATACCTGCCGCCAAACATCGTGAACACAACCAGTTTTTCCCATCTTCGCACCGACCTGGACACATGTCGTTCACACACCGTCGAGGACTGTGGGCGGGGTGACGAAGGCCGCCCGGTTGACAGCATCAAGATAGGCTAGGCAGCTGGCCTCAATGACGTCGGTCGACAGGCCCTTGCCTCCGACCCGGATCTCACCCAAGGCCACCTGCAAGGACACCTCACCCTGGGCATCACGACCCCGGGTCACGGCGCGCAGACGATAATCCAACAGCACTCCCGACACCCCGCAGATACGGTCTATGACGTTGACAATGGCATCAACCGGACCATCACCGGTTGCCGCATCGGTGACCTCTTCATCGTTCTTGGCCAGGGTCACCGTAGCGGTGGCCACATGGCCACTGGTAGCAGTGGTGGTCAGGGCCACCAGACGCCACAGGCTCACCTCCCGGCCTCGCACCTGCTGCTCGACCAAGGCGAAGAGGTCACCATCGTAGATCTCCTTCTTGCGATCGGCAAGATCCTTGAAGGCGGTAAAGACCCGATCTACGGCCGCATCATCCAATTCCAGGCCCAGTTCCGTGAGGCGACCCACCAGGGCATGGCGTCCGGAATGCTTGCCCAGCACCATGTCGGTCTTGGGAACGCCGACCGTGGCCGGGGTCATGATTTCATAACAACCCGGATTCTTGAGGACGCCGTGCTGATGAATGCCTGATTCATGGGCAAAGGCATTGTCACCGACAATCGCCTTGTTGCGCTGCAGGGGCAGGCCGGTGATGCTGGTCACCAGACGTGAACAACCATACAGGTGTTCGCTGACGATGCCGGTGGTATAGCCGGAAAACAGGTCCTGTCTGACCCGCATGGCCATCACCACCTCCTCCAGGGCACAGTTTCCGGCTCGTTCACCGATGCCGTTGATGGTGCACTCGACCTGCCGTGCCCCGGCCCTGACCGCCGCCAGCGAGTTCGCCACCGACAAGCCGAGATCGTCGTGACAGTGGACGCTGATGACGATGTCATCTATGCCTGCAACCCGACGCCGCAATTCACTGATCAGATGGGCGAAATCATCAGGATAGGCATACCCCACGGTATCAGGGATATTGATGGTCCGGGCTCCGGCCTCAATGACCGCCTGGACCACTTCGGCCAGGAACTCCGGTTCGGTGCGCGAGGCGTCCTCGGGACTGAACTCGACATCTTCGACCAGGGAGCGGGCGCAGGTCACCGCCGCCACTGCCTGACGGATGATCTCGTCCTTGGCCTTGTTGAGCTTGAACTCACGGTGAATCGCACTGGTGGCCAGAAAGGTATGGATCCGACCGCGATCCCCAGCCGGAGCGACGGCCTCGGCACAACGCACGATGTCTTTTTCAAGGCTACGGGCCAGACCGGCCACACGGACCCTGCTGGTGGCCTCCGCCACTGCCCGCACTGCCTCGAAGTCACCCTGGCTGGCAATAGGAAAACCCGCTTCGATGACATCCACTCCCAATTGTTCCAGGGAGCGGGCCACCTCAACCTTTTCATCAAGATTCATGCTTGCCCCTGGGCTCTGTTCGCCATCGCGCAGGGTCGTATCGAAAATCAATATCCGCTGGGGATCGTCTTGAGACATGATGTGCTCCCGGACCCCTGAAGGAGTCCTGCTCTTGTTGGTCTGTGATGCTGGATGGAGGGGTCGTCTGTGCAAGCCCGGGACGACACCGGGCACGGGTTCCTGCCGCCTTAGCCGGGGAACCCACCGCTAAGTCGCTCATCACGGTACCGGAGAGCAGACATGATCACCATCATGTCAATCACCATATCCGCCATTGGCCAAAAATCCAGTTGCAAAACGCTGGGCCTGACTGGGATGACCTGACATGATTCATCACCAACAAGCCGGCATCACCAACACACCCGCCACCCTCGCTGCCAGCCGGAAACGAGCGGCGGCATTGCATATTGATCAGGTGGTTGTGGCCACCACAACCGGTCAGACAGCCCTTGATTGCGCTCAGGCCATGCCCGACATGAAGACCATCGTGGCTGTGACGATGCACGCCGTTGATCGCACCATCCACGTCAAACGACCATCAGGCATGGTGCTGGCCCCCGATCCAGAACGCCTGGCGGCCGCTCGCGCCGCTGGCGTCATCATCTACACCGGAGTCCATAGTCTGGGTGGAGCCGTATCGAACGCCGTTCATCAGCAGTTTGGCGGCGCACAGGCAGTCGATATCATCGCCGCCACCTACAAGACCATTTCAGTCGGCACCAAGGTAGCCGTGGAATGCATGCTGATGGCAGCTGACGCCGGACTGCTTGACATGCAACAACCGGTGATCTCCCTGGGCGGCTGGAAGGGAGGAGCCGACACTGCTGTAGTGCTCAAACCCGCCTATACCCACCGTTTCTTCGATACCAGGATCATCGAATTCATCGCCCTGCCCCGACTCGACGGCGACGCCACAGCAACAGACTTAAGGCCCATCAGGACATGATATTATCACCACAGAGTCCCATTGGACCGGCATGGGTGCCACAATACTTTCATCAGGTTTGTCAGGTCTCAGCGATATCACCATCAATCAGACGCAGGACCGTGGCCCGCAGTGCTTCGCGCAGCAAGCGGACCAGGTCCGGACCAAAGCTGATCCGCACCCGAGGATAGGCGATCTGGGTCACCTCGACCCAGGCCTTGCGCTGCAGGACCTCAGCCTGATCGCGCATATCCTTGACCTGTCCCTGTAGGCTCTGGGCATCACGGCGCAGCTCCTTGAGACGGGCTGTCGACTGCTTGCTGGCTTCCAACAAGCGGCGAGCCTCCAGCCGATACCGCTGGACAATGTCGGGATTGGCCCCCTTGTCGCCCTGGGCTCGCCGTAATTTCTTGGTGACGTCCTGGAAGGTCGCCTGTTGATGCTGATGTTCCTCCTCAACCGTGGCTATTGATGCCTCCAGCTGCTCAAGACCGGCAACGGCCTCATCCAGCAAGATCTGCTGGTGATGATGAACGCCAACGCTCAACTCGGTCGGCTCCTCCTGGGGAGTCCCGATGTGTTCAACTGCCACATGTTGAGCCACCACGGTCTGGCCACCGATGATGCCCCGGGCCTGCAAGAAGCCACTGCAGGCCACCTGACTATGACGGATGTCCTGGGCCACCAACAGATTGCGGGCCTTGACGGTCCGTCCACTGACATACAGGGCGGTGATGTCGCCATGGGCCTTGATCCGATGATCGCCGGGCAGGATGCCCCGGCCAACCGACAGATTGCCCTGGGCCGATACCCGGGCATCCTCAATCACTCCCCGCACGGTGATGTCACCGGTGCTTTTGACCGTAAACCCGGCCTTGATATCCCCGGTGATGATCACCGGAAAACGCGACTCGATATTGCCGACCTCAAGATCGACATCGCCATCAATGGTGATCACATCCACCACTGTCACCTTGCCGCTTGGTTCGCGAACAAAGATGCCCTCACGCTCGGCAATGATGAGCAGGCCATCGTCAGGACTGAATCGCGCTCCATCACCCACCATCGACGCGAATATGATGGGCTGTCCCGGCACGGCCGGCAATTCCACGCCGCGCACGCTCATCCCCGCAGCACCCGGCCCTTCAGGATGACAACGGGCCAGGGGCTGCTCAGGCTCAACCTCCTTGAGGGTATGAGCGTCCCTAAAGTCCATGCTGCCGTCTTCATGGACCGTGAACTGGGCCCGATCATCAATCAACACCTCCAAGAAGGCATCAGCCCCGACCTGGGGGGCGATCCCCCGGGCCAACACCAGGGTCCGCTCTGTGCGGACCGAGCGATAGGCCTGCTTGATGGCCTCAGGCTGCAATCCAAAACTGACCTGGGCGGTCTCCAAGGCCTGTTTGAGATCCTCGCCCAAGACAAAATCACCAGCGTCCAGATGCAGACTGCAGGTCAGGCCCTGGTCATCAATCACCATCTCCGGCTTGGCCACCCGTTGACAGGGACAATGGGCCAGGGCCACACACCACAGGCCCTCTCGATCACGCACCAGAAAGCCCTCATACTGGACGATCACCCGACCATCGAGCACCTTGAGACCCGGACCCAGCACCGGGCGATGCTGATGTTGACTATCCCGTTCGCTGACCGGAATCGCCTCGCCATCGACACCAACCCCCTCCTGGGCCGGCGTCGGCGGCACCCAGGTACCGATGTCCTGTCCGGGATTGACCGCCACATCCTGCTTGCCGACCGGCAAGGTCGTATCAATGGTGCCGGAACGGGCCGCCAGCGGGGCACGACCACGAGCGATGACAACATCCTGATCCACCTGGTCATCACGGCGCAGACCCTTGAGAACGTCCAGCAGCAGTCCATACCGAACCTGTTGGGCACTGACCAGATCATGGACCAGACGCAGTTCAGGCTCGATACCGGCCGGGATACGGACGCTGGCCTGCAGACGATCATCACTGATACGCAAGGCCATCTCAGCCATCAATCAGGTCTCCGGAAGCCACGCTGCTGTGCTCATCATTCATGTTACCTCCACAATAGCACGAAACAAGAGCTGGCCACAGATCAGACATGTGATGACAGTGGCCATGACAATCGACCCCCTGAACAGACGTAACCACTCAGCCCCTTTGGACCTGAGTGGTTACCAGACAACACTCACCGCCCGTCACGGTATCATGTCACATCATAACGACCCAGACCCAGCGGAGCCCTCATGAGACCCTCACTGCTCATCACGTTCAGCGCCATGATCCTGCTGCTGTCCCATCCTACCGACATGACAGGAGGCGAAGACAACCACTCCCTGATCGACATCGAAAATCGACTGGACACCATCAATCAGGAACTCCACCGGCTCAACGCCGTCCTGACGCTGATCGGTGAGCGCCTCCCACCCGGCGTCAACGCCGACCTGGATCAGGCGCGCACCGAGGCCACAGAGGCCCGCCAGGACCTGGAAGCCCAGTATGCCGCAGTCGATCTGCCGGCCATCGAACAGCGCCTGCAACAGGCCCTCGACGCCCGCAACGCCGTCATCATCGACATGCTTGCAGAAGACCCCATCTGGCATCATCTCCGGGATCGTCCTGCTGAAGTAGCCGAGCAGATCGCCGCCCTGGAAGGCCAGAGCGACCTTCAGGCCGACCAGTTGCTGGCGCTGAACGCTGCCCGGGCAAAACAGCACCGTCTGGAACAGGCGCGCAGCCGGGTTCTAGGCACACATAGCCTGTGGCGCCATGCCCCTGGGGTCGGCGACCTCAATCAGGCCGCCTGGGCCATCATCCTTCAGGAGCAACGGCCTGCCCGTGGCCGCATCACTGATCTGCGGGATCGTGAACGCCGTCTACGTGATGCGGAACAAGCCCTCAGGCAGCAGCAGACAGCCGCTGCCCGAAACCATGATTCAGCAACCTGGGCCATGACCCGCATCCAGGCCCTGGAGGCTGAACGTGACCAGTTGCACAGCGCCCGCGATGGCCTCTATCAGCAGGTCCTCGGCCAAGGACCACAGTGGCACCATGAAATCGAGGTCCCCCGCGGACCCGACCGGCGCGGACGCGAGCGCCGGCCCGGTTCCGTCTCTCTGTGGCTTCCACCCGACACCCCGGTGGTCCGCGGCATCATTCTCTGCGACCATATCGTCATCGGAACGCGTCTGGCCCGTGATCGCCGTATCCGCTACACTGCCGCCAAGCATGGCCTGGCCATCATCCGTCAGTTCGACAGCACCTTTACCGAAGCCGATGCCCCGGAGGTCCTCCAGGGATATCTTGGCACGCTTGCCAAGCTCGCTCAACGTCCTGAACTGGACCGCATCCCGCTGCTGACCATCGGCCATTCGACCGGCGGCATCTTCGCCCGCAACGTCGCCTATTGGCAGGCCGACCGGGTGATGGGCATCATCCACATCAAGAGCGGCAACATGCACCACGGCCTACGCCCCGAAAGCCGCAGCCTGGCCGGAGTGCCATTTCTGGCCATCAACGGTGAGCTTGAGGACTGCGGCCCTGAGGGCGGTGGAGAACGCGGTATCCGCAGCGAATACAATCACCAGACCCAGTGGGTCATGATCCGCGAACAGATGCTGCGACGGCGCCGCGATGATGCAGACAACCTGATGAGCCTGGTGTTTCATCCCGGCGGCGGTCACACCAACTGGAACCACAACCTGACCCATTACTGCGCCCGTTTCATCCACCATGCAGCACAACGCCGCCTGCCACCAGCTCCCGCTGATGCCACCACCGAAGTCCGCTGCCAGGCCCTGACGGCCGCTGACGGCTGGCTGAGTGATGCTGACCTCAAGGGCCCACGTCATCCCCCTGCCGCGTATGCACAATACGCTGGTGATCGCCTGGCCGCCTTCTGGCATCTCAGCGAAGAACTGGCCATACGGGCCGCCGCCATCCATGCCCAGTCTCTGTTGCCGGATCCCTCACGCCACTTCCCGGTCGATCCCAACTGGCCGTAAAACCGAGCGCTCTCAGCTACGGGCCTTGGCGGTCATATCGGCACGCACTGTGCGAGCCCAGGCTGCAAAGCGGTCTTCGACGATAGCTTGGCGGGCGGCGGCCATGAGGTCCTGATAGAAGGTCAGGTTGTGGATCGTGGCCAGGGTCTGGCCCAGGATCTCGTTGGCGAAGAACAGGTGACGCAGATAAGCCCGGCTGAAGCCACGCCGGCAGGCATAGCAGGTACAGGCGGTATCGATGGGATAGCGGTCCTTGCGGTAGCGCTTGTCGCGCAGACGCATGCGCCCCCGCCAGGTGAACACCGTCCCCTCACGGGCATATCGGGTGGGGATCACGCAGTCGAACATGTCCATGCCGTGGCCGATCGACACCAGCAGGTCCTCGGGCAGACCGACCCCCATCAGATAGCGGGGACGGTCAGCCGGCAGCAGGGGCGCAGTCCAGCCGACCACCCGGTCGAGCAGGTCCAGACCCTCACCAACCGATACCCCGCCGATGGCATAGCCCGGCAGGTCATGGACACAGACCTGTTCGACGGCCCGGCGGCGGAGGTCTTCTTCAACCCCGCCCTGGACGATGCCGAACAGGTGCTGATGGGCCGCCAGGGGGACGGTCAGACAACGCTTCAGCCACCGTTGCGTACGCTCCAGGCTGGCCGCGACATAGGCCCGTGGACTGGGGTAGGCCACGCATTCATCGAAGGCCATGACGATGTCCGCGCCCAGGGCCCGCTGGATGACCATCGACGCTTCCGGGCTCAAGAGGATGCGCTCATCACTGCCCGGCAGGGCGAAGCGCGCCCCCTCTTCAGAGATCTCCCGCTCCGGCAGGCTGAAGACCTGAAATCCACCGGAATCGGTCAGGATGGTCTTATCCCAGCGCATGGCGGCATGCAGCCCACCCAGACGTTCGATCAGGGCGACCCGCTCCGGTGAGCCGAGATGATAGGTATTGGCCAGCACGACCTCGGCCCCGGTCTCGGCCACCTGATCAGGGGTGACCGCCTTGACCGTGGCCTGGGTGCCGACCGGCATGAAGGCCGGGGTCTGGACCGTGCCGTGCTGGGTGGTGAACGATCCCCGCCGCGCCCCGGCACTGGTCGCCGAGACACA
>SLQH01000399.1 GCA_007131555.1 Planctomycetota bacterium
CGCAAGCGGGGGTACAATGATGAACGCAAGCGAGAAACAACGCTGGTGCCGCCGCCCTGGCCTATATCCACCGCCAGATTCCCTGCCCGCCAATGTACACGGGCCAAGGCCCGGTACTCCGGGTAATAATGCGGCTATGGCCACGGTCTTTGACAGATACGAGGCCTTTATGTCTGGCAAGGATCACACATTGCCTTGTGTCATGCTCGGTCGCTATTCTTTACAGACTCGCCCAAGTCTCATGTGGTCCAGGCAGCCGCTCGGATTCGCGCTATTGGTCGTTGACGGGCGCAGGTTGGCGGCACGATGATGGTCATGTTGACCATCGCTTGCCTGTTCGATGCTGAAAGCTGGGATCTGACGCCCTTGCGTCAGGCCCTGCCGGAGGCCGAACTGGTCACTTGTCCTGACTGTCGTAACTGGTCGCCAGCCGAGTATGCCGAACGCTGCCGGGGTTTTGACGCCGTCATCGCCACCCGCTCGACGCCACCCCTGCCGGAGGAGCTGGTCGGGCAGCGGGGCCGCCTGCGCCTCTACGCCTACTGTCATGGTTCGGTGAAACACTATGTCGCCAAGGCCCTGATCGATGACGGCCTGCTGGTCAGCAACTGGGGCGATCAGGTGGCCGGGGTGGCCGAGTCGGCCCTGTGCCTGGTCCTGGCCTGCCTCAAGCAGCTCAAGAACCTTGACCGTTTCATCCGCGCCGACTGGTCGAACGACCGGCGGGTGTTCAGCGACTTTCCGGCGACCCTTGAGGGGCGTGATGTGGGTCTGTACGGCTTCGGGCCGATCGGTCGCCACATGGCCAGGATGCTGGTTCCCCTGGGGCCGCGCATCGCCATCTATGATCCCTATGCGACCGAGGTTCCCGACGGCATCCGCCGCTGTGCCAGCCTGGAGGAGCTGTTTGCGACCTGTCAGGTGATCTCAATCCACTGCGGCCTCAATGACCAGACCACGGGCAGTGTCGATGCCCGCCTGCTGGCCCTGCTGCCGCAGGGCGGGGTACTGGTCAATACCGCCCGTGGTCCGATTGTGGTCGAAGAGGACCTGGCAGCGGCCCTGAGCGCCGGGCGCTTGGTGGCCGGGGTCGATGTCATCACCGATGAACGGGCCTGGGCCACCTCGCCCCTGGTCGCCACTGATGCCTATCTCACCGGTCATGTGCTGGGCAGCGCCCGGCGCAAGAACCCTGATGCTCCACCCCGACCGACCACGTTACCCGATCATGTGCTGCACAACCTGGTGACCCTGGCCCGGGGCCACGATGACTATGTCAACCTGATCACTTCCGAGATCTACGATCTCAAGACCTGAAGTTACCGACGCTGCGCACGCTGCGTGGCCCTGCCAGAGGACTGACCATGAACATCATCCTGTTGGGCCCTCCCGGAGCCGGCAAGGGCACCCTGGCCCAGGCCCTGAGCGACCACTTCGCCATCCCCCAGATCTCGACTGGCGACATGCTGCGTGCGGCGATCCGTGCTGGTACCCCGCTAGGCCTGGAGGCTAAGTCGGTGGTCGAGAGCGGTAATCTGGTCAGCGACGAACTGATCGTGGCCCTGGTCAAGGAACGGCTGACCGCCGATGACTGCCGTGAAGGCTTCATCCTCGACGGCTTCCCCCGCACCGTGGTTCAGGCCGAAGCCACCCGCGATGCCGGTATCGTCATCGATGCAGTGATCGAACTGCAGGTCGATGACGAGGTCATCGTTCAGCGCATGGCTGGGCGGCGGGTCCATCTGCCTTCAGGCCGGGTCTACCATCTGGTCAATAATCCGCCCAAGGTTGAGGGCCTGGACGATGTCACCGGTGAGCCCCTGATCCAGCGCGAGGACGACAACGAGGCCACGGTGCGCGAGCGCCTACGGGTCTATCATGAGACCACCGCCCAACTGGTCGGCTTCTACAGCGCTGCTGCTGCGGCCGGGGCTGGTCCGCGCCTGATCACCGCCGATGGCAGCCGACCGATCATCACCGTGCGTGACCAGGTATTGGATGTCCTGGGCTGAGGCTGGTCCAGGCCTGGTCCTGGTGATGGCGTTGGCGCTGTGTCTCTCCTGCGCCCAGACCCAGGCGGCTCGTTCGGCCTTGGTGCGGCGGCCAGTGGTGATCACCTATAACGCCGAGCGTCGTCTCGAGATCGCTGATGACATCCATCGCCTGGTAGCCGATTCTCCGGCGTCCTTGGGCCGGGTTATTGAGCATCTCGAGCGCGACCGCCAGATTGAGGTCCGCTATGCCATTCCGCCGCCGCAGGGCTTTTCGCGCCGCCTCGGCCAGGCCCTGATCGATGCGGGTTTCACGGCAGTGTCGATCCCGCCTGAACCACGACAACGACGGCGATGACACAGACGAGGCTCATGAGGTCGTCTATGCCATCCAGGCACGTGCCCTCAACCTCATCCTTCGAAATCGCCCCAAGCCACCGCCTATCACAAACCCACCCCGGAGCACCGGGCCTTGGCCCGCGTGCCGACGCGCGGCTGCCATGCTTTCGCCAAGTAAGCGGCCCGGACGTCGCCATGATATCCATAATACGGCCTGTAGATCCCGCGACTCATGATCATTCACGGACATGATGAGCGCAAGCGGGGTGCGGTAATAATGCTCCAGCCCCGTGCTCCAGGTTGTACGGTGGGCAGTAGGCCGTTGAACAACAGCCTGCTACCACGGATTGGCGAACAAGGCGATCAGGATGATGGCCAGCAGGGCAGTGAGTACCAGGATCACCCATGGCAGCATGCCGGTGCCGGGGTGCAGGTCGTCGTCGATCCGGGTGGTGCTGGGAGTGGGGGCAGAGAGCGGACGATCAGGGATGTCGCCGGCGCGCAGGAGGGCGGTCTTGCCGGTGGATGGTTCGTTTTGTTGGGCCCGAGCGTGCCTGCGAGTTGCCTGACGGAGAGCTTCGGTGGCGGAGGTGTGGGTTCCGTTCTGATGAGCAAGATCCTGAGGGGTATGCCATGTGGCACCTGATCCAGGGCCAATCTCTTGGCTACTGGTCTCACTACCGTCAGCATTACGCTTGGCCCGTATCTTGCGCAGGATGCGATCGGTGGTCTGGGCTGGCTCAGAACTTGGCGGATTGGCGGCCAGATTGGCTGGGCTGGCGGGAAATCCGGTGCTGGATGGAGGTCGTTGTCGTTGTGGGCCTGGGCGTTGCGCTGTCTTGAGGACCATCGGCTTGCGTAGCAGACGCATGTTCTGATTGATGTTGAGCCCCACGTCCTCCAGGGCATGTTTGCAGGACTTGAGGAAGGCACCATGAGAGGCGAAGCGCTGATCGCGGTTCTTGGCCATGGCCGTCATCACCAGATCGCGGGTGTAGCGGCTCAGGCCGGGTACCTTGACGCGGGGATCGGGGACCGGTTCGGTCATATGGGCGGTCATCACCACCATGGCGCTGGGGCCGCTGTAGGGCGCTTCGCCGGTGAGGAGGTGGTACATGGTTGCGCCCAGGGCGTAGATATCGCTGCGGCAATCAAGATCTGCGGCCCGGATCTGCTCGGGCGACATGTAGGCCGGGGTGCCCATGGTCATGCCGGTGGCGGTCAGGGCGGCATCGGTCTGGGTGGTGCGAGCCAGGCCGAAGTCGATGATCTTGGCGATGTCATGCTCGGTATAGAGGTTGCGGTTGCTACCCTCTGCCGAAGGGTCGCGGGCGGCGATGATATTGCCGGGCTTGAGGTCCCGGTGGATGAGCTGGCAGGAGCGGTAGGCGTATTCGAGCCCCTGGGCGATCTGGACGATGATGCGCAGCACATAGGGCTCAGGCAGGGCTCCGCTCTCCTTGACCACCACATCCAGGCTGGGGCCGTTGATCAGTTCCAGGGCCATCCATGGGGCTCCGCTGCAGACCCCATGGGCGAAGGCGCGGGCGATATGAGGATGGTCGATGCGGGTCAACAGTTCGGCTTCGCGAGCGAAGCGTTCCATGACCTGACGGTTTTCGGTCATTGAGCGCAGGAGGATCTTGAGGGCGACATCGCTGCCGGAGGTCAGTTCACGGGCCAGATATACCGTGCCGGTCGCGCCCTGGCCAAGTTGTCGCAGGGCGATGTAATCATCGCAGACCGGCAGGCCTTCAGCAACCGCGCCCAGGGCTTCGGCCTGACGATGGTCGAGGCGTTCGTCATCGCGCAGACGCCCGACCAGTTGCTCAATGCCGACCGTGTTGATCAGTCCCTGTATTTCCTCGGCTGTAGCCAGACCTGCCGAGATCAGCAACTGCGGGATCGCATGGATGCCGAGAGCAGGAGCTTCCTGGGTCTCTTCGTTCATGCGTTCTCCATGGCTCACAAGCGCGACGCCAACAGACAGCCGCCACCGAGATGTTAAGGCTCAGGCTCAGCGGGACAAGAGCAGGACCGCCAGGGCGATGAGGGCCGCCACCAATACCAGCCACGGAAGCCAGCCGATACCGGGATTGCGAGCCTTGACCAACATCGAGGTGAAACCTCGGCCGTTGGCCTGGACAGGTTCTGGAGCAATGTCCTGATCATTGCGTTCCAGGGCTGATTGACTGGCCCGACGGGCCTGGACCTGGGCCAGGGCCTTGCTGGGAGTCAGGTCGGGGTCGTCGGCAGGCAGGGTGGCCGGATCGGGCGGAGCCTCGTAATGATCGGTGGACTGCTGGCGGCGCTTGGCCTCCCTGGCCTGTGGGCTGTGTTTCTCACGGATGGGCCGCCGCACCAGTTGTGGTCGTTCATCATGGTGATGGAGGGGCTTGTGGCAGGCGGCGATGAGGGCGTCATAGTTGGCAAAGCGATCCTTGGGATCCTTGGCCATGCAGGTGCGGATGATGCTGCGGGTCTGGCCATCAAGGTCAGGGCGTGTGTTTTTCGGATCGGGCACTGGGCTGGTGAGATGGGCGGTCATGACCGCACCGGGTGATGAGCCTTCATAGGGGGTGTTGCCGGTCAGCAGATGATGCAGCGTGGCTCCCAGGGCATAGATGTCGCTTCGGCAGTCCAGTTCCTGCGAGCCCCGGATCTGCTCAGGTGACATGTAATGGGGAGTGCCCATGGTGATGCCGGTCATGGTCAGACGGTCATCGCTGGCGAAGCTGCGCGCCAGCCCGAAATCAATCAGCTTGGCGATGTCATCGTTCTGCAAGCAGTCTTGCGCTTGTGCACCGGGGGGTCGGCAGGACAGGATGTTCTCTGGCTTGACGTCGCGATGGACCAGTTTGGCCTGGTGGTAGACGTGATCGAGGCCGCGGGCTACCTGGATGATCATATGCAGGCTATAATCGACTGGTAGTTGGCCGTGTTCGGAGACCAGCTTGGCCAGACTGGGGCCGGGCACATACTCCAGGGCCAGATAGTGGCGGTCATCTTCGCTTCCGGTAGCGATGGCCCGGGCGATGTTGGGATGGCTGAGGGCGCGCAAGGCGGAGATCTCGCGCGTGAAGCGTTTGACGAACTGTTCATCATCGGCATAGCGGCGGTTGATGACCTTGAGGGCCACCATGTCTTCGCTCTCCGCATGCCGAGCCAGAAAGACGTCTCCCATGGCTCCGGAGCCCAGTTTGCGCACCGTGACAAATGGGCCGTAGGACTGTTCGCAGGAGAAGAAGTCGGCCAGTTGATCGCGTTGCTTGGCCGAGATCAGACCGCGTTGGGCCAGGGCCTCATGCAGGGGGCCGGCCAGATCACCGGTCTGCAATGATGCGACGACGGAGAGCAGCATCGCTCGGTCCAGCCAGCCTCGGTTGAGGACTTCTTCAGCTTGGGCCTGTTCCTGCTGATCAAGGCGGGACAGGAGGCTGTCGTGGCTATGGTCCATGGGCAGGGTCCGATGATTTCTGCTGGGTGCTGATGACCGGGAAACCCGCCATCAATCATCATCATTGTGGCTTGGGCAGGCCGCATACAAGCCTCCATCGCCCTCTGCCCGTCAGGCCTGCTCGCTTGCGTGTCGGCGGGTCTTGGCGTAGCATTTGCTAAAGGCACACATCGTTCCATGACCGGAACCTGACAACAGCCGAGGAGGAGAGCGTTACGATGGCCTTGCAGATGCGGCAGGATGTGCGGATGCGGATGGAGCAGAAGCTCAAGCTGACACCGCAGATGATCCAGTCGATCGAGATCCTGCTGTTGCCGCAGATGGCCCTTGAAGAACGCATCATGAACGAGGTCGAGGCCAATCCGGCCCTGGAGCTGGTCGATGGCCCTGAGGACCCTGAGGCGGCCGAAGCCGCCGACCGACGCGAGACGGCGGTCGGTGATGATGGTGACCGTCAGGAACTCGATCACGAACGCTATGCCGACTGGCTCAAGACCCGCCGCGATACGGCCAGCCTTGATGATGACGCCCCCGACAAGATGGAGGCCATCAACGCCACCGCCGGGCCGCCGCCCAATCTCGGTGACCATATCATGGATCAGTTGCGCCTGGTGGAGATCGATCCCGAGATCGAACGGGTGGCTCAGGTCCTGTGCTGGGCCCTGGACCGGCGCGGCTACCTCACCGATCCCCTGGAGGCCCTGGTCGAGGAGGACGATCTGGAGGTGGCCGAGCACGCCCGTGAGCTGATCCGCGACTGCGATCCGGCCGGGGTGGGAGCGGTGGATCTGGCCGACTGCCTGCTGTTGCAACTGGCCCGTGAACCAGGTGACAACCGTTTCGAGATGACCCTGGTCCGGGATCATCTCGATGATGTGTTGCGCAACCGGATGCCGCACATCGCCCAGACCATGGGGGTGGAGGTCGAACGGGTCCAGGAGGGGGTCGAGGTCATCTCCCAGCTTGATCCCCATCCAGGCCTGCCCTTTGCCGGCGGTGACAACCAGTTTGTGATCCCCGATGTGGTGGTCACCTGCGATGAGGCTGGCGAGTGGACGGTCACCATCCCTGACAGCAACCTGCCCCGGGTCGAGGTCAGCCAGGCCTGCCACCAGCTCTACAACGACCCCCAGGCCGACCAGCGGGAGCGGGAATATCTCAAGGAGAAGCTGGCCGGAGCCCGCTTCATCATTGATGCGGTGCAGCAGCGCAAGCGCACCCTGCTCAAGATCGCCACCGAGATCGTCCGTCACCAGCAGGCCTTCCTGGACCAGGGTCCGGAGCATCTGCGCCCCTTGATGCGCCAGGACATCGCCGACCGCATCGGTATGCACGTGGCCACGGTGTCACGGGCGGTCAAGGACAAGTACATCCAGACTCCGGCTGGCATCCTCCCCCTGGCGGCTTTCTTCTCCGGCGGCATCGCCACCCAGGACGGCAGCGAGGCCGAGTCAAGCCGGGCCGTGAAGCTGCGCATCAAGGCCATGATCGATCAGGAGGATCCCCGCCATCCTCTGTCCGATCAACATATCGCCGATGTCCTGGCCAAGGAAGGGCTCGACATCTCACGGCGCACGGTGACCAAGTACCGGATCGCTGAAAGCATCCCCTCGACCCGCCAGCGGCGACGCTTCTGAGCCGATTGCTTTTCTACCCGGAGCAGCCTGGACCTGCATTATTACCCGAAGTACCGGGCCTTGGCCCGCGTACATGAGCGGGCGCAGGCTCTTGAGGCAGGCATAGGCCAGGGCGGCGGCACCAGCGTTGTCTCTCGCTTGCGTGCGTCGTTGCACCCCCGCTTGCGCTCATCATCGCCATGAACGATCGTGAGTCGCGGGATCCGCAGGCCGTATGACGGCCACCATGCCGACGTCCGAGCCGGTCTTGGGCGAACGCATGGCCTCCGCGCGGCTGCACGCGGGCCAAGGCCCGGTACTCCGTGGTGGGTTTGTGATAGGCGGTGGGGTGGGGCGAGTTCTGTGGGTAGGCGAGTATCTTGGGTGATGGATGAACCTAAAAACAGCAGTTAGGCTTTGGACTTTAGGCTATAGGGTTGCTATTCAAGCGGATATGCGCAGTCAGAA
>SLQH01000120.1 GCA_007131555.1 Planctomycetota bacterium
AGCGGCGCTTGGGCAGGTTCTGCACCATGTGGATGTGGTTGGCCGGACAGCCGTACTTGTTGACCGAGGCCGGGACGTTCTTGAATGAGATCCAGGTGTGTGGCCAGGTGTAGCTGGAGGCGTGCATGAAGGATTCGGCGATCGCGTCGGGCAGGGCCACCGACTGAGCCTCGTCGCAGACCATGGTGTACATGCCGACGGCGTCGTTGTAGGCTAGGCGCCCGGCCAGGCAGTCGAGGCCGGCTGGCGACAGGTAGCCGGTCGAGAAGCCGCCACCGGGGAAGTAGTGGCCGTAGACCTCGAACAGGAAGGAGTCCTCGGCCCAGTCCAGGGAGCCGGAACCGGAGTTGTCCATGTCGATGCAGCCCAGGCGCATGTACAGGGCCTCAGGATCCAAGCTGATGCCCAGTTCATCGGCCCGGCGCTGGATCTCCCAGGGCTCGTAGACCTTGCGGTAGTCGGCGAACAAGGTCGGCTCGCCGCCGGTCAGGGCACTGAAGCAGGCCATGGTGATCAGGGCCTGAAAGTCATTCTCGGTGGCGAAGGGCATGGCCGGCTTGCGGCCGGTATGGTCGAAGGTGGAGTTGAACAGGGCCTCGGCGATGTCGGCGCAGGCCAGGGGGGTGCCGCGCAGGTCGCTGCCCCAGGCCAACTGGCTGGTCCAGCCGCCGCCGATGGCGTTGCACTGGCGCATGTAGTCGCGCAGGATGAGATAGAGCTTCAGTTCCTCGCGCAGCTTGGCCTGCTGGGCCTCGCTGAGGCTGGCGGCGGCGTACTTGGCGGGGTTGGTGTAGATCTTCTCGGCGCGGGCCGAGATGCCCTCGGCATCGGTGAAGATCTTGCCCTTCCACTGCTTCTCGGTGGCCCAGGCGTAGAGCTCGGCCAGCTCGGCCTTGTCGTAGCCCTTGTCGGCATGGATCATGTCGGCGAAGAGCTTCATCGACTCGCGGGTCGATTCGAGACCCAGGAAGCGCCGCGCGGCATGGACGCTGTTGAGGGCGGTCTCCATCTGCATGGAGTCGACATCAGCGCACATCACCCGCTTGCCGCGCAGCCACACGGCGGCGGCCATGGCCCAGACCAGGTCAAGGATCTGGGCCTTGGTGTCGTCCTCGAACTCGGGATCCATGCCGGTCTCGGGCATGGTGCCGATGATGGCATGGCAGAGCAGGCCGGTCTGGGCGTAGGCCCCCACGGCGGCGTCAACCCCCACCACCCCCGGCTTGGGGGCGTTGTTGCCGGCCAGGCAGCAGATGGGGGTGGAACGCGGGAAGTGGGCGGTCAGGGCCATGGCCGTACGGCCGGGATAGAACCATGTGTCGGGGACGATGCAGATGGCCTCGACCCCGGCCTGTTTGAAGGCCTGGGCCACGCAATCGGCGTCGGCCTCGCCCTGGACCACCTGGTCGGCGACATAGATGCCCAGGGTCTCGCCCAGGGGCAGGCGCACGCCCTGGACGATGCGGGCGGTCATGGTGACGATGTTGAGGCAGCGCTCACGGCTGGCGTCATCAATACGCGGATCGCAGGGGGCGAACAGGCCGATGGTCGGGCTGCCGGGGCTCGGATGCTGGATGAATCCCATGGTGTGGTCCTTATGCGCTGATGCGGGGGTCAGGTGGCGGGCCGGGGCCGATCCTCACGGCTGCCCAGGGCCCTTTGTTGTCCCCCTGATGAGGCGGAATGCAAGGTGCGTCACGCCGGTGCCGGCCTGGGTGAGTGCCGCGACCAGGCGATGCTGGTGATGATTGCGCAGCTCGCACAGCAGGACCGAATCGGCCACCTCCAGGATCAGGGTGCCGCGCTCGATGCGCAGGGGCCGGACCCGGTCCAGGAACTCGTCACCCAGGACCTCGGCCAGCACCGTGCTGACCCGGCGCAGACGGGCCAGACGGCGGGCCTCAGGCGAGCGCATCCAGCGATCGACCAGACCACCGAGATCCTGGGCCCAGCGCGGGCCGTGGCGTGGCCGGGCGGCCAGCAGGCGATCACGCGCCGGACCGGGTGGAAGCTGGGCTGGGTCGTCCATAGACGGCAGTATCAGCGCTCGGGACAGGCGGCCAAGCCCTGGATCGGCGGCCCCGGATTGGCACGATGGATGCACCATATCAGCGGTACCGGTCTTATGGGCGGTCGTGTCGTGGCAGGCTACGACACCGCCGTGGCATTCCGCGACAGAGGCAGGAGGACGACGATGGCGATCGAACGGGTGGTGGTGGCCGATGACGAGTTCCTCAACCGCGATCTGCTCCAGGAGATCTTCACCCGCCTGGACATCGCCGTGCGGGTGGCCAAGGATGGGGTCCACGCCCTCAAGGCCTTGGAGGACGAACCGGCCGACCTGCTGATCACCGACATCCGCATGCCGGGCATGGGCGGCATGAAGCTGCTGGCCAAGGCCCGCGAGAAGTGGCCGCACATGCCGGTGGTCATGATGACCGCCTACGCCTCGGTCGAATCGGCGGTCCAGAGCATGCGCGAGGGCGCCTATGACTACCTCATGAAACCCTTCGGGGTGGAACAGGTCGAGGCCCTGCTGATCCGGCTCAACGAACGCCAGCACCTGATCCGCGAGGTCCAGGTCCTGCGCCACGAGGCCCGTGACCGCCATCGCGGCCGCCGCTTCATCGGCCACAGCCCGGCCATGGAGGACATCTTCGCCACCATCGCCCGGGCCGCCCAGGCCAACGCCACGGTTCTGGTCAGCGGCGAGAGCGGCACCGGCAAGGAGCTGGTGGCCGCCGCCCTGCACGAACAGGGCCCACGGGCCGCCGGCCCCTACATCACCGTCAACTGCGCCGCCCTCACCGAGACCCTCCTGGCCAGCGAACTCTTCGGTCACGAGAAGGGCGCCTTCACCGGCGCCGACCAGCAGCGCATCGGCCGCTTTGAACTGGCCAACGGCGGCACCCTGCTGCTGGACGAGATCAGCGAGATCTCACCCGAGATGCAGGCCAAGCTCCTGCGGGTCCTGGAAGAGCACGCCTTCGAGCGGGTCGGCGGCAGCCGGCCGATCCAGGTCGACGTCCGCATCATCGCCACCACCAACCGCGACCTGCCGGCAGCGGTAGAGGCCGGCGACTTCCGCGAGGATCTCTACTATCGCCTCAATGTGATCCCCATCGTACTGCCCCCCCTGCGCCAACGGCACGAAGACGTGGCCTCGCTGATCGACCACTACCTGGAGGTCTTCGGCCGCGAACTCGGCTGCACCCCGCAACTGACCGCGCCCGGTCGGGCCCTGCTGACGGGATACCACTGGCCGGGCAACGTCCGCGAACTGGTCAACATCGTCGAGCGCATGGTGGTCCTCTACGGCGATGCCCCCCTCGACGAACGGGCCGTGGGCCGCTGCCTGCCCGAAGCCACCCGCCACCAGGCCGAGACCACCACCGAGGCATCAGCCCCGGCCGCACTCGCCAGCATGGCCGAGATCGAACGCCGCCACATCGAAGGGGTCTTGGCCGCCGTCGATCACGACAAGGCCCGCGCCGCCGAGATCCTCGGCCTGAGCGTCCGCACCCTGTGGAACCGCATCGCCCGCTATCGCCAGGACGCCTGAGGCCACGGCCAGTCCCTGGGAGTCTGTAAGGGATAGCGACCGAAATGGCCCAGCCAGGCGACGTGCCTATCGATCACCTACAGACATCCAGGATCGCCGCATTATTACTCGGAGTACCGGGCCTTGGCCCGCGTACATTGGCGGGCGGAGAGTCTTGAGACGGACATAGGCCAGGGCGGCGGCATCGATCGCTGCAATGCGCTTGCGTTCATCATCGCCGTGAATGATAACAAGTCGCGGGATCCACAGGCCGCATGACGCTCATCATGGCGACGTCCTGGTTGGTATTTGACGAAAGCAAGGCAGCCGCGCGTCGGCACGCGGGCCAAGGCCCGGTGCTCCGTGGTGGCTTTGTGATGGACGGTGGTTTTGGATGGAGCTGGAGGTTGGCGGACGGATGCCGTGGGTGATTGTTGAAAGGGATCTGGTGTTTGGTGGTGAAACGGCGGGCTGAAGCCCACCATCCGTGCCGGCTAAAGCCGGCGCTACTACTTGGCCCGTGTACATTGGCGGGCGGAGAGTCTTGAGACGGACATAGGCCAGGGCGACGGCATCGATCGCTGCAATGCGCTTGCGTTCATCATCGCCGTGAATGATCACGAGTCGCGGGATCCACAGGCCGTATGACGCTCATCATGGCGACGTCCTGGTTGATATTCGACGAAAGCATGGCAACCGCGCGTCGGCACGCGGGCCAAGGCCCGGTGCTCCGTGGTGGTTTTGTGATAGGCAGTGCTTATTGGCGAGTCCGGGGCCGAAAAGGTCAAGCCAAGCGACGTGCCGGCCTATTCCTTACAGACTCCTGGGACCGCCGGTTTCCAACCGGCCCCTGGACACAGACCATCTTCGGGCATCGGTCGACCAGCCAACCAAGCACGCCCATCAGGGACCTTCTGGATTTCAGACTGCTGCTGCCGCGTCGCCGGCAGGGTCTTTGCCTTCTTGGACTTCTGTGTGTAAAACCATTTCACACTCAGCGCCCGTCCAACACCCCCGGATTATCAGCCGGCTGAAACCCTGAACCTCCTCCCTGCGCCAGCACTCCAGGTTGCCTTCCCAACCACGCCGGCACGATGCCCATCATGCAGGTGGTGGTATGCATCAAGCAGGTGCCTGAGACCGGGGCGGTGGACATCGACCCGCAGCGCCTGACCCTGCGCCGGGCCAGCGCCCCGGCGATCCTCAACCCGGCCGACGCCTGGGCCATCGAACTGGCCGTGCGCCTGGCCGGGCCGCAGGGCGCCACCGCCGTGAGCATGGGGCCACCGGCTGCGGAGGCGGTGCTACGCGAGGCCGTGGCCCGCGGCTGCGAGCGAGCGGTGCTGGCCAGCGACCCAGCCTTCGCCGGCAGTGACACCTGGGCCACGGCCGTGGTCCTGGCAGGCGTGCTACAGACCCTGGGACCGGTGGATCTGGTGGTCTGCGGGCGCATGGCCAGCGATGGCGACACCGCCCAGGTCCCACCGGAGCTGGCGGCCCTGCTCGGCTGGCCCCAGGCCACCGAGGTCGCCAGCGCCAACGCCGACGCTGGCCATCTGTACCTGACCCGGCGGGTCGACGACGCCGAGGAGGACCTGGACCTGCCCCTGCCGGCGGTGATCACCGTGCTCAAACAGGCCTGTGTGCCGCGCCTGCCCAACCTGCCCCAGGTCCTGCGCGCCCGCCGCTGCCCCATCACGGTCCTGGATCGCGCCGCCCTGGGCCTCGATCCCGCCGCCTGCGGCCTGACCGGCTCACCGACCCGGGTCGAACGGATCTTCGCCCCCCCGGCCCACGGCCAGGCCCAGCAGCATCCGGACCTCGCCGCCCTGGACTCGGCCCTGCGCCGCCAGGGGCTGCTGCCATGACGCTAGACACAGCAGTTGGACCATGGACCTTGGGCATTAGGTTTGCTCTTCAAGCAGATATACGCAGACATAAATGGCCCATCTTCTGGGTGAAGATCCACATCAGTGGATATCGTCTTGTACAGCAACCCTATAGCCTCCAGCCTAAAGCCTCCAGCCGGATTTAGCATGACACCAACCCAGCCCCCTCTGCGCATTGATGCCGGGCGCTGCACCGCCTGCGGGCTGTGCCTGGCCAGCTGCCCGGTCCAGGCCCTGGCGCTGCCCTCGTCCGGGGCGGTGCAGGTCTCTGCCGCCTGCATCGCCTGCGGGGCCTGCCTCGACAGCTGTCCGGAACAGGCCCTGAGCCTGCCGCCCGGCCCGGCCGCCGCCCGGCCCAGCGCCCCGCCTGACTGCTGGATCTGGGGCCAGCATCAGGATGGCCGCTGGCATCCGGTGGTGGCCGAGCTGATCGCCCTGGCCGCCACCCTGTTCCCGCCCCAGGCCATCACCGTCCTCGCCGCTGGAGCCCCTCACCAAGCCACGGTCCTGGCCGGTGATCTGGGCGGTCTGCCCCTGGCCCGGCTGCTGTGGGTCGAACATCCCGACCTGCATCCGCACCGCGACGGAGCCGTGGCCGAGGCCCTGACCGCCGTCCTCAGTACCCAGCGGCCGGCCATCCTTTTGGCCGGGGCCACCGATCGCGGTCGGGCCCTGATGCCCCGTCTGGCGGCCCTGCTGGCCACCGGCCTGACCGCCGACTGCACGGCCCTGACCCTGGACCCGGCCAGCGGCGAGCTGTTGCAGACCCGCCCGGCCTTCGGCGGCAACATCCTGGCCACCATCCGCACCGCCCAGGCCAGACCGCAGATGGCCACCGTCCGCTCGGCCCTGTTCCCGGCCCCCAGCCCTCGGCCCGGCGCCCCGGCCCCGGCCGTGCAGCGCATCAGCGCCGCCAGCGCTGCCGATCCGGTCCGCCTGTTAGAGCGCCGAGCCCTGGCGGCCAGCGCTGGAGCCATCGCTGAGACCTCGATCGTGGTCGCCGGCGGCCGGGGCCTGGGCTCGGCCGCCGCCTTCGATCGCCTGCGGATCCTGGCCCGGCGCCTGGGCGGGGCCGTGGCCGCCAGCCGTAGCGCGGTCGAAGCCGGCT
Source organism: Planctomycetota bacterium (assembly GCA_007131555.1). Lineage (GTDB taxonomy): Bacteria > Planctomycetota > UBA11346 > UBA11346 > UBA11346 > SLQH01. The sequence goes on from SLQH01000120.1 coordinate 6,539, forward strand.
GGGCCGACGAGACCATGCAGGTCGGCCAGACCGGACGTAGCATCCATCCCCGGCTCTACATCGCCATCGGCATCAGCGGTGCAGTGCAGCACCTGGCCGGCATCGCCGGGGCCCACTGCGTGGTGGCCATCAACCATGACCCCCTGGCCCCCATCATCCAGCGCGCCGACCATGTCCTGATCGGTGACGGCCAGACCCTGGTCGAGGCCTGGCTGGAGCGCCTGCCGGAGGTCGGGCAATGAATCTCCTGCACCCGCGCTGCCTGCCCCCCGTCACCGGCACCTGCATCACCGATCCTGATCGCATCGCCGCCCAGCATGCCGGGATGCTGGGTGACGAATCGCGACTGCGGGCCTCCCGGATCACCGCCCTGTATCTGCCCGAAACCGTCGCCGAGGTGGCAATGGCGGTGGCCGGCAGCAGCGGCCCCCTGGCCATCAGCGGTGGGCGGACCGGCATCGCCGGCGGGGCGGTGCCGGATGATGGCGCCAGTCTGCTGGTCCTCGACCGCCTGCGGCCCCGGCCGGTGCTGCGCCGCCACGCTGATGGCTGGAGCCTGCGCGTCGGCGCCGCCACCACCCTGGCCGAGATCGACGCCTGCCTGCGCCAGGGCGACCATGACGCGCCCGACGGCCTCCCTCCGGCCCCGCTGTTCTACCCGGTCGATGCCACCGAGTCCTCGGCCCAGATCGGCGGCACCATTGCCACCAATGCCTCTGGAGCCCGCAGCTTCGCCTACGGCCCCACCCGGTCCTGGGTCAGGGCCGTGGAGGTGGTCCTGGCCGATGGCCGGGTGTTGGCTCTGCGCCGGGGCGCGGTCCGGGCCGATGATGCCGGCTTCGCCCTGGTCCTGGCCGACGGCAGCCAGCGCCCGATCCCGATCACCGACCTGCCGCTGCCGGCCACCAAGCACACCCTCGGCTATCCGTTGGCCCGGGGCATGGACGCCATCGACCTGTTCATCGGCAGCGAAGGCACCCTGGGCATCATCACCGCCGCCGAACTGGATCTCTGTCCGCGACCACGCGAACGACTCTACCTGATGCAGTTCGTGACTGATGCAGCCCAGGCCGCAGCCTACGCCGAACACCTGCGAGCCCGACCCGAAGGCCTGCTGGCGATCGAGTTTTTCGGCCAGCAGGCCCTCGACCTGGTCCGCAACCGAGGCCCCCTGACTGCTGCCGCCCCGGACCTGGCCCGCCTGCCGGCCACGGTCACGGCGGCGGTCTACTGCGAGGCTGCCTTCGATGATGAGGTGGCGCTC